>CAZXCO010001084.1:0-2714 GCA_964639095.1 uncultured Solibacteraceae bacterium | reverse complement strand
GTGCACGATCTCCTCGTTCACCGAGGTGCAGAGCACGTATCGATACCGCTCACCCGCGGCCGGCACGAAGTAGTCTTTGAACGCGGGTTTCGCTCCCGCATCCGCCATCATCTTCACCGCCGCCACTTCGAGGTCCCAGGTCGAAATGCCCTCTTCGACCATCGCGCCGAGCGCCTGCAGGATTTTATAAACCAGCAGACCGCTGCGCCGCATCTTCTCCAGTTCCGCCCGTGTCTTGCGAATAATCATGCTTTGCGGATCGTTATCGCCGCACCCGATCCTGCCCCGTCACGCCGTCTTGCCCGATCATGTCGCGCAGCTCCGATTTGATTCGCTCGAACACGGCTTCCGGCCTTTCCCGGCTTGCATCCACTTCAATCACTCGATCGCTCGTCGCCCGAAAAAACTCAAGCAGCGGCCGCGTCTGTCGCTCATATTGCCCCAGCCGCTCCCGAACGACTTCTTCCCGGTCATCCTCGCGAATCACCAGAGCTGTGCCGTCGAGATCGCAGACACCCTCGATTTTGGGACGACGGGAAATCTCGTTGTAGAGCGTGCCGCATTTCGGGCACACACGTCTCCCGCTCATTCGCGAGATAATTACATTGTAATCAACAACAAGGTGAATTACCACCTCGCCCGCTCCGCGTGCGCTCAGCAGGCGCATCATTTCCTCGCCCTGGGCCGGCGTCCGGGGGTAGCCATCCAGAATGAAGCCGCGGCTCGCGTCCGGCTCTCCAATTCGTTCAAAGATCAGCTGGTTGACCAGATCGTCGGGCACCAGAGAACCCGCCCGCATCCGATCCGCCACCGCCAAGCCGATCGCATCGCCCTTGCGGATGTGCTCCCGCAGCATGTCGCCCGTCGAAATCTGCGGAATCCCCAGCCATTCGACGAGATAGCGCGCCTGCGTCCCCTTGCCGGACCCCGGCGAACCGAACAAAATGATCGCCAGCGGCCGCACAGCCGGAGACCCGGAGCGCAAAACTTCCTCCCCGCTTTCCGGCGCGACAGCGCTTCCTGTCCTCGCCGTCCTCGGCCGCGCTTTTCCCAATGCCATCCAGTCCGGCGCCGCCCTAAAAGGAGCTGCGGCGCCCGCGCACGCGTCCGGCGCGCGGCGTAAACCCTTCATAGTGGCGCATGATCAGCTGCGCCTCGATCTGGTTGATGGTATCCATCGCCACACCCACTACGATCAGGAGCGACGTGCCACCGAAGTAGAACTGAACGTTGAGACCTTCCAGCAGAAACCGCGGAAACGTTTTGTCGATCGCATTGCCGATCAGAGGCAGGTGCTGCAGGTGGATACCCGAGATCATCACGTCCGGAATCAGGCAGATAATTGCCAGATAGATGGCGCCGACGAACGTGATCCGCGTCAGGATCGTATTCATGTAATCCGACGTGCTCCGGCCCGGCCGGATGCCCGGAATGAATCCACCGTACTTCCGCATGTTGTCGGCTGCTTCATTCGGGTTGAAAATGATCGAAACGTAGAAGAAGCAGAAGAAGATAATCAGCGCAACGTAGAGCACCACATAGAGCGGCTCGCCGTGCTGGATCGATCCGAGTGTATTGCTCAGCCAGACGTTGTTCTTGACAAAGGGGAAGTTCGCGATTGTCTGCGGGAACGCCAGCAGCGACGCCGCGAAGATAACCGGAATGACGCCGCCGGCGTTGACCTTGAGCGGCATGTGCGTCGACTGCCCGCCCATCACGCGCCGCCCGATCACGCGCTTCGCGTATTGAACCGGAATGCGCCGCTCGCCCATTTCCACGAGGACGATGAAACCGACCACCACCACCATCATGACCAGAATCATGGCCAGCGTCAGGACGTTCCACTCGCGCGTCACGAAGACGTTCGTATACAGGTTGCCAATCGCCCCCGGCACACCCACCACGATGCCGGTGAAGATGATCAGCGACATGCCATTGCCGACGCCGCGCTCGGTGATCTGCTCACCCAGCCACATAATGAACGCCGTACCTGTGGTCAGAGTGAGAATCGTCAACAGCACGAAGCCGATTCCCGGATTGGGCACGATGTTGTCCTGCATGGCCTGCAGGCTCATGGCGATCCCGAAGGACTGCGCAATGCCGAGCGCCACCGTCAGGTAGCGGGTCCACTGCGTGATCTTGCGCCGGCCGAGTTCCCCTTCCTTCTGCAGCTTTTCCAGAGTCGGGACGACGACGGTCAGCAACTGCAGGATAATCGATGCCGTGATATACGGCATGATCCCCAGAGCAAATACGGACAAGCGCCGGATATTTCCACCCGCAAAGAGATCGAAGAACCCGAAGATTCCGCCGGATTGCCGTGTCAGAAAGTCTGTCCAGCGGTTGACGTCGATACCGGGAGTGGGGACAAAGCTGCCAAACCGGTAGACGGCGAGCATGGCGAACGTGAACCCAACCCGGTTTCGGAGGTCCTTGATCCGGAAGATATTGGCTATTGCCTCAAAAAGCTTGCCCACAGGTTTCTCGCTTCTTTCGTTCGATGCTATTCTACGCCGGTTGCCGCGCCGATGACCCGGGCCTCGCCTCCGGCTTTCCGGATCTTCTCGGCGGCCGCCTTCGAAAAGATGTGCGCCTCAATATCGATTTTACGTGTAATCTCGCCCGTGCCAAGCACCTTGAGTCCGTCGCCGAGTTTGGTGATGATGCCGAGTTCGATCAGGCCGTCCACCGTGAATTTATCCCCGGGAAGCTTT
>CAZXCO010001083.1:0-3681 GCA_964639095.1 uncultured Solibacteraceae bacterium | reverse complement strand
CTTCCGGCTTCACCATCACCGCCACCCCCGGCGCCACACCCGACTATCCCCGCGCCCCCCTCAACGCCATTCAGATCGTTCCGGCCTCCGCGGGCGGCGGCAGCCCCGACTTCACTATCTCCGCCCTGCCCGGCTCACAGACCATAACGGCGGGCGCTCCCGCGACTTACACCGCCACGATCGCCGCCCTGAACGGCTTCGCCGCTGGCGTAACCCTCAGCGCCACTGGTCTCCCCACCGGCGCTTCCGCCTCGTTCAACCCCGCTTCCGTAAACGGTTCGGGAAACTCGACCCTGACCGTCGCGACTTCCGCCAGCACTCCGCCCGGTACTTACACCATTACTGTCACGGGCGCCAGCGGCCCGCTCAGCCACTCAACCACCGGCGGCCTCACCGTAACTGGCAGCGGCGGCGGCGGTGGAAGTGTAGTGTCCGACGATTTTCATTCCACAACACTCAACACGAACCTGTGGACCTTCGAAAACCCGCTCGGTGACGCTACAGCTGCCCTGGACGGCACCCACCTGCTGATCACGCTTCCGTCCGGCACGGATCACGACGCATGGGCCGGCTCAAATACCACCGCCCGCGTGGTGCAACCGATCTCCAACTCCGATTTCGACGTTACTGTGAGATTCGACAGCCCATTCAATGCGGAGTGTCAGGATCAGGGAATTCTGGTGGAGCAGGACGCCAACACATATGCGCGTTTCGACATCTACTGGAGTGGACCCAGCGCTGTCGTATTCGCAGCCACTATCGCGAACAACAACCCGGTAACAAGGGCGAACTCCCCACTTTCGAACTACACGTTACCTCTGTTCCTGCGGGTGCAACGGACCGGCAACACATTCAGGTACAGTACGTCGACGGATGGCACAAACTGGACACAGGCGGCAAGCTTCACCTTTGCGCTGACCGCATCAAAAATCGGACCCTACGCCGGTAACTCCGGTTGCGGTTTTCGGGCGCCTCTTTTTACCGCCTCGGTCGACTACTTCTTCAATACCGCAAGCCCCATCGTCCCCGAAGACGGCGTACCCGGATCGAATCCCGAAATCAGTATCTGGAACGGAGACACCCAGAACTTCGGCCAGAACGGGACGCCTCAGCAGTGGGTCAATATCCTCGGGACCGTACTTGACCCGGCCGGTATCAGTTCCCTGACTTATACGCTGAATGGCGGGCCGCCGCAGGATCTCTGGGTCGGCATGAATACCAAACGACTCGTCAGTCCGGGCGATTTCAATGTCGAAATCGATCACGCTTCACTGCGCGCCGGATCCAATACCGTCGAGATCACGGCGATCGATAATCTGGGCAACCGGACCGTCAAGGACGTTACGATCAACTACACGGCCGGCGTCACATGGCCGTCCACGTACAGCATCGACTGGAGTCAGGTCAGTAACATCCAATCGGTCGCGCAGATCGTTGACGGGAACTGGAAGCTGCAGCCGGACGGCACCGTTCGCATCCTCAATATCGGTTACGACCGGCTGATCGCGCTCGGCGACTGGAATACCTGGCAGAACTATGTCGTCACCGCGGAGGTCACCATGCACAACGTGCACGATCCCAGTGTTCCGGTGCCCCCCGGCTTCGATTCGGAGTTCGGATTCGGCATCGTAACCGGCTGGAAGGGGCACACAACCCTTCAGTATGGCGTCCCCCTGCCCGATCAGCCGCGCACCGGCCACCCCTTCACCGCGGTGGCGTGGTATCACGCGGTGGGCCCGGCCCGGCTCGAGTTGTATGAGAATACTCCGACGGTTCCCGAGACGGTGATGGCCTTCGATACAAGCGGATTTCAGTTGTCTTTCGAAGTGAAATACATCTTCAAGGTCCAGATGCAGCAGATCAGCGGGTCTCAGACGCAGTACTCGTTCAAGGTATGGCGCGCCAACTCGCCTGAACCTTCCACATGGAACGTCACCGCCGTAGGCGAGCTTTCGCAGGGAGGCATTCTGCTTGCCGCTCATCGCTCGGACGTCAGCTTCGGCAGAGTAACAGTGACGCCGCTGCAATAAGACTGGCAATCATCACGCGGGGCCGGAGGTCCCGCGTGACCCTTCGGGAGAGGATTTATCCAGCGGATCTTCTGCCGGCGGCCATCGCATCGGCCGTTTCCGGCTCGCCGGAGCGAAGCACCACGGCCCTTGTCCGCGCGACAGCGGGAACATTCGACGTGGACCCGATTACATAAAGCGGCCGGCCCTTCGATTCTTCATAGATGCGCGCGACGTAATCGCCCACGAGTCCGATGGCCAGGAGGATCGTACCGGAGAGAATAATCTGCAGACAAACGAGCGAAGTCCAGCCGGGCACGGTCGCATGCAGGAACATACTCTGATACACGCTGTAACTCGAATAGCCCAGGCCGAAGAGAATCACCGCAAAACCGAAACTCACGCTCAACCGCAGAGGCAGCGCGGAGAAAGACGAAATGGCCGTCCATGCAAACCGGACCATTTTCCAGAAAGGATATTTCGTTTCGCCCGCGACGCGCTCCATTCTTTCGAACGGAATGACCTTCTCAGGGAGTCCCAGCCAGGCGACCAGCCCGCGCATGAACCGATGCTGTTCCCGAAACTGCCGGATGGCGATCACAGCGTCGCGACTGAAGAGGCGGAAATCGCCGACCTGCGGCGTCAGCCGCGGATCAACCATGCCTCTCATCAACCGGTAAAACGCCGCGGCGGTCCAGCGCTTTCCCGCTGTATCCCTGGCGCGTGAGACGCGCTGCGGCGACACGACATCGTAGCCCTGCAGCCATGCTTCCACCATTTCCGGCAGAAGTTCGGGCGGATCCTGCATGTCCGCATCCATCACGACCACGGCATCGCCCAGAGCAAAATCGAGTCCCGCAGTCACCGCGGCCTGATGACCGAAATTACGCGAGAAATGGATGGCTTTGATGCGCGGATCGGCGGCGGCTTCCATCTCGAGCAGTTCCGCCGTGCCATCGCGGCTGCCGTCATCCACAAATATGATTTCCCACGCGCACTCCATCGCCGCCAGAACGCGCCGAAGCTCGCGCAGAGTTATCGGCAGCGCGGCCGCTTCGTTATAAACGGGAATCGCAACGGAGAGCAGCATTCAAAACCCCTTTCGGCTGACCTGCGCGTTTGGCGGAGATGTGAGGGCGCCGGACCGCGCAAGCACGATCACGCTCCCCTTCGGCGAAAGGAGCGAGTATCCGTAGTGCGCCGTCAGCTCGCTGACCAGGTGATCTTCCTCGGCCGGGCCGAGCGCCGACCGCTCGATCACCAGTCCGTCGGGACTCAGCGGCAGCGTCGCGCGTTTTTCGTCGACAGCCTTGCGGATGAGAGCCCCCGCGTCTTCATAGTCGATCGACGTGGCGCCCGGCGCGGCTTTGAGCATCATAATGTCCAGATCCATCCAGGGCAGGTTGATCAGCACGGCGCGGGTGCGCAGGCACCAGTAAGACGCTGCGGCGTTCCATGGGTCGTAGTGCAACTCCGTCTTCCGCGTCGCGCCGAATCGAACAGCAAGGATGCGCGAACCCGGTTCGAGAGGTGCGGCGTGAAGAAGCGGTTCAAGCGATGCGATATTCTTCCGCGTGGCTTCGCGGTCAACCAGAGTCGCTGTGAGAGCCGAGGCCAGAGCAATGCTTGTCATGACCTGCCGCGTCCGCAACGGAACCGCGATTCCGCCGCT
>CAZXCO010001082.1:0-6762 GCA_964639095.1 uncultured Solibacteraceae bacterium | reverse complement strand
AGGCATTTTATCTATTTCCGCCAGGGGACGCCGGGAGTCGCGGGCATTTACGGGGGGTCTCTCGACGTCAAAGCCACCGAGCAACAGCCACAGCGAATCCTCGCGAACGAGTTCGCGGCTTCCTACGAAAACGGCCGCCTGTTCTTTCTTCGAGGGAGTACGCTCATGGCTCAACCGTTCAACGGGGACCGTCTGCAATTGCTCGGCGACCCGGTTCCCCTGGTGGAACGTGTGGCAACCACGGGCTCCATCGGAGTCTTTTCGGTCTCTCCCGCCGGCTCACTGGCCTACCGGACGGGCCCGAAGAGTGCAGTGTTTCAAACTACCTGGTTCGACCGCGACGGCAGGATTGTGGGCACCTTCGGGCAACCCGGAACCGATCAGATGGTTTCGTTGTCACCGGACGGAACGCATGGCGCTGTGCGCGATGCCGCAGTGAATGGCAGCGGCGATCTCTGGACGCTTGATTTCGCGCGCGGCGTGCGTACACGACTCACGTTCCGCAAGAGCTTCGGATCCTGGCCCGTCTGGTCTCCGGATGGAAAACGGATCGTCTTCTCTGCCGGTGCGCCACTCGAAACGCTGTTTGAAAAAGCTTCCTCCGGGACAGGCGACGAGCGGGAGTTATTGAAGGTAAAGAATGCGAATCTCTATGCGACGAGCTGGTCGCGCGACGGGCGTCTCCTGCTTTACTATTTTTCCGGCGACAGGACAGGCGCCGATATATGGCTGCTTCCGCTCGACGGCGATCGCAAACCGGCGCCGCTGCTGGTCACCGAGTTCAATGAACTGGAGGCCTCCTTTTCGCCGGATATGCGCTGGATAGCATATACATCCAACGAATCCGGCCGCTATGAAATCTACGTTCGACCTTTTGTTCCGCAAGGACCTTCGGGTGTGCCTTCGCTTGGGCCGGGGAAATGGCAGGTCTCGACACAGGGAGGGGCAACACCCAAATGGACTGGAGACAGCAGGCAGATCGTTTTTACAGCGCTTGGCGACGGAACGAAAATGGCGGTGGACGTAAAAGAAAGCGGCGCGGGCTTCGAGGCCGGCGTTCCACGACGCCTGTTCCAGCCGCCCCCGTCGCCGTCCGATTACTCATGGGACATGAGCGCCGATGGGAAGCGCTTTCTGCTGGCTGCGCCGCAGGGCCAGCCCCCAGGCCCGACACCGATTACGATCGTCCTCAACTGGTCCGAGCAGTTGAAAACAAATCAGGCGCCGTAGTTTTCAACCAACAGAAAGGTGATGTCGTCGGTCTGGCTCGCATCCTCAGTGAAGCGATCAAGTTCCGAAAGGAGGGTCATTTCCATTGCCTCGATGCCCCGGCGAGCCTCCGACCGGATCAAAGCGAGCAGCCGCTCTTCACCGAATTCTTCCTGTGCGCGGTTTTCCGCGTCCGTCAGCCCGTCGGAATAGACGACCAGAATGTCGCCCGGGCTCAGTTCCAGCGCGGCGGGTTCATAGGCCGCAAAAGGAAACATGCCGAGCGGCATGCCGCCTGAAGGCAATTCCTCGACATTTCCGCCAGCGGCGCGATAAACATATGCCGGATTGTGACCGGCGCTGATGAAATGGCCTTTGCCATCCGCGCCAAGCTGGAAGAGGAACAGCGTGACAAAGCGATGCGGAGGCGTTTTCTCACACAGGAACCGTCCCACGGCGCTCACGACTTTGCCCGCCTCCGCCGATGTGCGGAACTCCATGTTCAGCGCTCCCAGCGTGAGCGAACTGAGAAGAGCCGCGGGTATCCCCTTCCCCGAAACGTCCCCCAGAACACCCGTCAGCAGCCCGCCGGGCGCCGATATGAAATCGTAAAAATCGCCGCCGAGGTGTCTTGTCGGGCGGGAGAAGGCGCGGATTCGAAATGGCTTCGATTGCGGCAGCGAATGCGGCAACAGGGTCCGCTGGGTTTCTTCGGCGACCGCGAGTTCCTGCTCGATGCGCCGCCGCTCGGCGAGAGTGACTACCATCTCCAGCTTTTCGAGGACATGCCCGGCCTCGCCAGCGAGCCTGGTGAGCAGCTTTTCATCCAGACCGGAAAGCGAATGCATCGGCTTCCGGCTGTCAAGATAGAGGATGCCCATCACAGCGGGCGCCTCACTCTCGGGCGACATCGCCTCCAGCGGGAGGCACGCCACAGCCCGCAGATTCATCGCGACGATGCTCTCGCTGCCGGCCAGGTCGCCGTGGATGCCCTGTGTCATGAACACGGCCTGACCGCCTCGCGCCGCGCGTTCCACCACGCTGCCGCTTGTATGGAAATCCGATTGGCCGAGAGAATTTCCGGCGCCGTCAAGCCCCACTGCGAAGGCGAACTCGCCGCGCTCCTTGCGCATGATGAAGCCGCGCTCGGCGCCGCTGATCGTGAGGGCCGAGCGCAGGATGTGCTGGAAGGTCTTTTCCGCCGAAAACTCCCTGCCGAAGTAGTAATGAAAATCGAGCAGGCAGGAAATCTTTTCCAGCTCCGAATGCGCGCTCGTCTCTTCCGGAAGAACCGAGGCGAGGCGACGCACCGATCGCTCGATTCCGGCTCCCTCGAGGAGGCCGGTCAGGACGGATGCACCGTCGCCTTCGTCGACGTACAGCAGCTCAACGCCCCGCTCGCCGAGACGAATGCGGTCTTTCGACCGCAGCGGATGCCGGTCGATGCGGCCGCCGTTCACCCATGTGCCGTGCCGGCTCTGAAGATCGACGATGGAGAACTGCGGGCCTTCCGGTCCTTCCTCGCGAACGATGCGTGCATGCTGGCGCGAAACCATCGGGTGCGTCAGAATGATCTGCGCGTCTGAGCGGCGGCCGATGACGATTTCCGCAGCGGTGAGCGGAAACACCTCGCGCCGTTCTGGACTTTCGCTCCATTCAAGCCGAGGCGTGGATGGGTCCGGTCTGGCCAAAGAGCAAAGGTAACACTTTTCTGGCTCACGTTTTGGGGCGGCAGCCTGAGCAGCAGTACGGCATAGACTCAGGAAAGGAACTGCCGGGCATGGACAGACTCCGTTTCGCTTTCTCGCTGCTGACGATCCTGTGCGCGGCCACTCCGTCGCCCGCGCAGCCCCGGTGGCGAACACTGCCGCCCACGCCCGTGCTTCCCAAAGCGGAGCGCAGCGGCTATGCGCCTGTCAACGGGATCAGGATCTGGTACGCCGTTTTCGGCCACGGCGAGCCCGTGATCCTTCTCCACGGCGGACTGGCGAATTCGAACTACTGGGGACTCCAGGTACCGGTCCTCGCCGCGCATTACACAACTATCGTCATGGACAGCCGCGGACACGGCCGGAGCACACGCGACCGCCGGCCGTTCGGCTACGATTTGATGGCTTCGGACGTCATCGGCCTGATGGACTTTCTGAAGATCCCGAAGGCCGCGATCGTTGGCTGGAGCGACGGCGCCATTCTGGGCCTGGAAATCGCCATCCACCATCCCGACCGGCTGTCGAAGCTGTTTGCATTCGCCGCCAACTCCGATCCGAGCGGGGTGAAGGAGACGGCGAACGATCCGGTCTTCAAAGCCTATATCGCGAGGGCGGGAGCGGAATACAGAAAACTCTCACCGACGCCGGACCGGTACGATTCCTTCGTCGCCGAAATTACGAAGATGTGGGCCAGTCAGCCACATTTGACCGGGAAGCAACTGGCAGGTATCCGGGCGCCGGTGTGGATTGTGGACGCAGATCACGACGAGGCGATCAAGCGCGAAAACACCGAATTTATGGCCGCCAGCATTCCGGACGCGGGACTGCTGATTCAGCCGAAGGTCAGCCACTTCTCATTCCTGCAGGATCCGGAACAGTTCAACAATGACCTGCTGCATTTCCTGGCGATATCCGCCGGAAAAGCAAAGCGCTGAGCCTACTGAATCTTCGTGAAGGTTTCCGGACCGCCACCACCGCCCTTTTTGCTGCCGCCACGGCCTTTCCTGCCGAAGCTGCCGTTGCCGGCGGAGACCATCTGCCGCAAAGCCGAATAGCTTTTTCCATCCTCGGCGAGCGTCCACTCATCGTGCCATTTCACGCCGCTGGGCATCGTCGTATCGACGACCAGTTTGTTGCCTTCCATTTTGCCTGTGGCTTTGGAGCCCTTCCAGACGCCTTCGGTCATGGTGACCTCCTGCCCCTGAGTGGGATATTGACGAAGGATCACCAAACCGTTCGGTTGCGTCTCCTCCATGAATATGACGCCGTCCTTCAGAGTCAGCTTGCGGACCTGTCCGTTTTCGGAGCCCTTCCAGGCGCCGTTGAACTTCGACGCGTCCTGCGCCAATAACAGGGATGCGGACGCGCCCAGCGCAACCATGCCCAGCGCCATGGCAATGAATCTCGCTCTCGTCAAAGAGTGTTTCTCCTTTCGATGGAAGCGTGCCGCGGGGCCGCTCCTGTTACCGCCTCCAGAGGGCAACCGGCATCGCCAAAGTTACTACACATCCCTGGCTTCTGCAACCCGCGGCGGAGAAGACGGTTCCGCACGCCGTCGCACGTCCGGGCCCGGAACGGCGAGCCTCTTCAGCCACGCAGCCGCGTCGAGCCCGCAGTTCGGTGGCGCTGCGACCCAAGTCACGCTTCGATTTCGGTCGATAGCGCGTGAAGCGCGATTTCCCGGACATTGGCTTCGGAATTGCCCGCAACCCTGACAGCCGGTTGAAGGCCGGACCAGCCTTCGACCGGAAGGGAGACATCCTATGCACGTGCAGTCGCTCAACGCTCTCTATCTGCTGGATTTGCGCATGCTATACAACGCAGAGCAGCAAATTCTCAAGGCATTGCCCAAAATGGTCGACGCGGCGTCATCGGCCGAGCTGAAAAAGGCTTTTCAGACACACCTGGACCAGACCCAGCTTCATGTGAACCGCCTCGAAGAAGTCTTCGAAATGCACGCGGAGAAACCCACCGGAGAAAAGTGCGCCGGGATGGAGGCCATCCTGAAGGAAGCGAGCGAATTGCTGAAGGGCTCGCCGACCGGCGGTATTCGCGATGCCGCGATGATCTCCGCCGCCCAGAGGGTCGAACACTATGAAATCGCCCTCTACGGCTGCGTCCGGACCTGGGCCGAGCAACTCGGGTTCGACCGCGCCGCACAGGTCCTTCAGATCACGCTGGGAGAGGAGGAAGAGACGGATCGCACTCTCACCTCGATAGCAAAATCCGGAGTGAACATCGAAGCGGCTCGCTCCGCGGCATAGCCGGGCTCCGTCGAGCCGGCGAAAAAGAGCGTCCTCCGGGACCGCCCTAATGTGTGTGCGGGTGCGCGTGGTGCGGGCGTGTGTATGTTGCGGCTTCGAAGAGCTGCCGTCGCGGTAACTTCATCTGCTTGAGCGTCCAGTCGACCACTGCGTCCAGCCCTTCCTCTCCCCGCAGGTTCGTAAACACGAACGGACGCGAACCACGCATTTTGCGCGCGTCGCGGTCCATGACTTCGAGCGATGCTCCGACATGGGGCGCAAGATCGATTTTATTGATCACCAGCAGATCCGAGCGCATGATCCCCGGACCTCCCTTGCGCGGGATTTTGTCACCGCCCGATACGTCGATCACGTAAATCGAGGCGTCGGCGAGATCGGGACTGAAGGCCGCCGCCAGATTGTCCCCGCCGCTTTCGATGAAAACCAGATCGACACGCTCCAGTGTGTGTTCGAGATCGGCGATCGCCTCCAGATTCATCGAGCAATCCTCCCGGATCGCGGCGTGCGGGCACCCTCCGGTTTCCACGCCGCGCACCCGTTCCGTCGGCAGCGCAGCGGTGCGGATCAGAAATTCCGCATCCTCGCGCGTGTAGATATCGTTGGTCACGGCTGCAACGCTGAGCCGGTCGCGCAGGCGCCTGCTCAGGCACGCAACCAGCGCTGTTTTGCCGCTGCCCACAGGACCGGCGACTCCGACGCGAAAAGCACGTTCCGCATGATCGTGAGAGTGATGATGATGATCAGACATAGATTCAAAAAAGAAAATACCTTTGTGCGAGGGGAAGCTCCTTCGCGGGTTTGCAGGTGAGCAGTTCGCCATCGGCGCGGACTTCGTAAGTCTCCGGATCGACTTCCAGCCGCGGCGTCGCATCGTTCAGAATCATGTCGCGCTTCGCGATCGCGCGGCATCCGGCCACCGGCACGGCGCGTTTCTGCAGCCCCAGCCTGCCGGGTACGCCGGCCTCGATCGCCGCCCGTGAGGTAAAGGTCACCGAAGTGCCGTAAGGCGCGGAGCCGAAGGACCCGAACATCGGCCGGTAAAGCACCGGCTGCGGCGTGGGTATCGAGGCATTCGCATCCCCCATGGCGCTCCATGCGATGAAACCGCCTTTGATCACCATCTCAGGCTTTGCGCCGAGAAATGCCGGCTTCCACAGCACCAGATCGGCAAGCTTGCCCGGCTCAATCGATCCGACGGTCGATGCGATGCCATGTGTCAATGCCGGATTGATCGTGTATTTCGCGACATACCGACGGGCCCGCAGGTTATCGTTACGGTCCGAATCGCCGGGCAAAGGTCCCCGCTGGATCTTCATCTTGTGGGCCGTCTGCCAGGTGCGCAGAACCACCTCTCCGATCCGGCCCATCGCCTGCGAATCGCTCGAAATCATGCTGAAGACACCCAGATCGTGCAGAATATCTTCGGCCGCGATGGTCTCCTCCCGAATCCGGCTTTCGGCGAATGCCACGTCCTCCGGAACCATCGAATTGAGGTGATGGCAGACCATCAGCATGTCCAGGTGCTCGGCAATGGTATTCACCGTCAGCGGACGCGTCGGATTGGTTGACGACGGCAGCAC
>CAZXCO010001081.1:0-6290 GCA_964639095.1 uncultured Solibacteraceae bacterium | reverse complement strand
CTCTTCATAAAAATCCTCCGCCCGCCGCGTGGTGAGGAGGGTCGATTGGGGAACTCGCTTCCAGTTTATTCTTGCACGGCCGCCCGGGCAGAGAAGCTGCCACAGGCTGGCGGTTCCGAATGGTCCGTGCCGATGATGGATCCGGGCATCCCGCCTCGCCCTTGACAGATGCGGACAACAGGGTCCTGATCTCCGCAAGAGTCAGGACGTCATCAAGACCGGCGAAATCGAAGGCAAGAACCTCGATGCCGGACAGATGGCGCTCATCCATCGCGCGCCGTCTCTGTCGGGGGACCGGCTCTTTGGGTGCCACGCGGCCCTGTTTCCCACCGGCAGAAGGGCACGCAAAGATCGCGTGGGCAAGTCGCGTGACGACGCCATGGGCCTATGCAGGTCGTCTCCGGCCCGGTGGGACGAGAGAAGGTGCACGACGCGCCTCCTTGCCACGGTCACCTGGTCGCGAGCCGGGCCCAGTGTTCGCGGAAGATTCCTATTGGATCCCACCAGCCGCGAATCTTCTCACTCAGCGACTCAACAGAGTCATCGTCAGCCACAAAACGAGGAAGTTCCAGCAATGAGTCGGCAGATCGGACGCCTCGGAACAGAACCAGTGCGGCGCGTGTGTAGCCGGCCTCGGCGGCCAGGCGGATTGTCTCAGGTCTGACGGCCGATCCCGGTCTTCCATACGGATAGCTCATGGCCGCGACAGGGATTCCCAATGTGGTTTCGAGAACTCTCTTTGAATCCGAGAGTTCTGCCATGGCACTCGTCTCATCAAGCCTGGAGAGCGCTATATGACTGAAGCTGTGAGCACCTATGTCCATTCCTGCAGCGAGCAGATTTTCCGCATGAGACCAGATCATCGGAGTGATTTCCGACGCCGGCGCCCGCCAGCCTGCGGCCAGGTGGTCGACCACCTCCTGGCGTTTCAAAAGAAAGCCAGGAGTCAGAAAGAACGTTGCTGTCACTTTATATTTCAGCAATAACGGCAGAGCGATTTCATAATTATCCAGGTAGCCGTCATCGAAAGTAATTGCTACTTCGGGTCTGCTTCCCTCGTCACAATGCCCTGGAACAAGCTGGCCGAAGCGAACAACATCGCAGTTAGCTGTCAGCCAACGCAGGTGGGCTTCAAATATCTCGGGGTGGAGCGAAAAAGAAATCGTCGGGTGAATTGAGTGATAGCAAAGGATCGCAACTCGCCGTTCCAGGGGCGGAGCGAAAAATCTTCCGATGCTTCGCGCCGACCATTCATGCAACGTTCGCCTCATGGAAGACCCCGGGTACAAAATCGTACCATGCATTTCGATTCAAATAGAGAGTGCCTGCGCCAGCCAATACGCATCGACCAAATGAAATGTAGAAAATCGCACAGGATGATCCAAATAGGATTTTTAAGCGCATCGAGGTATAAGAATCCAGCGTGACGATTGAATGAGACACGCGGAACTTCGATGCCGGAGTGTCGCGTATCTGGAGAAGCTTAACAAATATTGTCGAGGCGAAGTGGGTGTGGGAGTCGCCGTGTTCCCGGCGATCTATTGGGGTAATCTCCCTGAAGGACCGATCTGCCCCGGTTCACGGAAGTAAGAGTAATACTGCAGTCGATTTTCTCAGGCGTTCACGAGTTCCGGCGCTTCTTCCTTTGCCGGAACTTTCATCGGCAATATGCCTGCTTCCTCATCCCCGTCAAGAGCGAGAACCTCGCGGAACGCCGCCTCAATCGTTCGCACGGCATTGCTCAATTCATGCAGCCAGGTACCCCAGAACTGGTCGATCGAAGGCACCTCGTTGGTTTGCCGAATCTCGCGTTGAATGTCTTTTCGGAGCGAGGGGAGGTCAAAACCCCGCAGCATGGCAGACCCGGCATCCGTGAGGTTAATCCGATCATTCACATCGATACAGAGAAGGTCCTTGCGGAACGTGCGTTCCCCGCCGTCCTTGCCGGTAAACGACACACGCTCCTGGAAGGTGATGGCGCCCGAAAGGACTTTGGCGTCATTCGTCATCTGCAGTAGTGTCGTCGCTGTCGTGGGCGCCTTCACACCAATGGGTGGAGTAGTGTCGTGCAGCCGCACCTGCGCAGGACCGGAGATGCCGACCCAGAGATCGCTTCCCAACTGCGTCATCGAGAAATAGTTGGCGACGATGGCTTCCAGTTCCCGGTCTTCGAGCTTTTCGATCTCTTTGGCTTTGAACCGCGTGGCTTCGTCGGCGCGTCTCACGAAGTCATCCTGAAACTGCGTGCCCTCATACAGCCGATTGAGAATTTCCGCGGTCCAGTTCGGATGCCTGTAGGTCCAGGCGACCCGGATGATCTCGGCGCCTAACTGCTGGAGCCGTACACAAACGGCGTGGATCAGCTTCTTATTACTGCTCTCAATGTAGACGCGTCCCTCGTTGAAGTCCAGCAGCACTGGAACCTGTTTGCGTACGGCTGCCGTTACGCCGAGCGCCGCCTCGTCGACCAATTTCCTGTCGATCGCATGCAGAAACCGGTAAGGCCGCTCCAACGAGACATAGGAACGGTGCTCCTTGATGGAGGCAAGATCGCTGACGTCCATCCATTCATTCGAAACGGCCCATAGCCCATACCAGGGCATTGTGGCGTGAAGCTGAAACTGCGCCACCCCGCACCCATAGCCCGCACAGTCCAGGACCTCTGCGGGAAGGGGTTGATCATACCCCTGCTCGTGCTCTGTGATTGCATACTGTGCGAGTACCTCCTGATGTTCCAGGCCGATTGGATGCTCCTCGTCAAGACGCGGAGCGCGGAAAGGATTGATCCCGAGCGCATCGGCGCTGAATTGCCGGGTGACAGCGGCTGCGGCCATTTGCGAACAAGCCGCCATCACCGTTCGGTCTTCCACTCTTGTTCTGAAGGTTTCGAGTGACTCTTTCGCGAGCCCAACGATGGCCCACGTACCACGTCCAAACATGTGCATTTCCTGTTATTGGTTCCAGTGAGGGCCGATCAACACCGGAAGCTGACCGTGCGAAGGCACTGGCCGGCCGAAAAATCTGAAGGTCTCGTCCTCGGGTCCGAGCCCGTGACGCGATGGCCCTGGCGGTGACGCCTCAGTTCCCAACCTTTTTACCACGGCGCTGCTTTTGGCGGGTTTTCTTTCCCTCAACCCGGCGCCGATCGATGGCGACCGTGCTTTCCCGGGGCGCTGAAGCTCTGTGGAACACCGTGCTGATCTGCCCGGATAATCTGGTCTCGCGTTTGTCCGGCAGCATACCGCGAACAGCGTGTGCTTGAACGGCGGGAAGCGCAGGTCGGGATTGGTAACAAGAGTCAAACGCGCTTGTCGTTTCGAAAGGCAGCTCTATCCCGGCACAAGGACTTGCTAATGATGCAAGCCAAAGTTCGATTCGGCCTCACTCACACCCTTTGCTGAAACAACATTCCTTGACTTCAGCATCGCTTCACGAGCTTTCGCCGCCGCTTCCTTCACATCCGGTGCACGCAGATGTCCTTCCCGCTCGAGCGCGTTCCATAGCGCTACGGCACGGCTCCAGTCCTCGGCTGCACGGCCCCTCTGCCCGAGCGATTCATGAATAACGGCTCGCCGCCCTTCGTAATCGGCGAGCGAAACGCGTACGGGAACCCCACTGGCATCCAGCGCCAACAGCTCCTCCTCCAGTTGAATCGATCGTTCAATACTCTTCAGTGCGGCGTCTTTGCGGCCCGCTTTCAGCAGCACGGTGGATCTTTCGGCGTAAGTCCCCGCGAGCCTCGAACGAGTCCGGGCATCACGCTTGTCTGTCGCCAGCATCGCCTCACGAATGGAAATCGCCTCCTGGAAACAGGCCAGCGCCTCGGCAAAGCGCCCCACAGCCCCAAGCGCCACTCCCAGGAAGTGATTGGTTCCGGCTGTCTCGAACCGGATTTGCCTGTCACCCGGATCACGGGCCAGCAAGTCTTTCTGAATCCGGAGCGCTTCCAGCAACTCGGGCATTGCCTCGCGGGGCCGCTCCGCCTGCGCCTCGAGTACGCCGATCCGGTAATGAATATTCGCCAGTTCGCGCTGGGCATTCCGGTCCTTCGGCGCAGCGCGGGCGCGTCGCTCGCGGATGGGAACGGCTTTCTGATAGAGGCTTGCTGCTTCCGACCATCGTCCATCCAGCTCGAAAGAGTAAGCCAAACCGGTCAAGGCCGCCGCAAGCAACGCTTGATACTTATCGTTTGCCGGATACCGGCCAGCGAGTTCCTGGCTCACATCCAGCGCTCTGCGATCGTACTGCCGCCGCTGATCGACGCTGGCGATACGGCCAACGATGTAGCTGCCCATCATGTAATTGGACGCGAGGTCGTATTGCACTTCGGCATCCCGCGGAAATTCGTGCGCCAGTTGCTCGCGTATCTTCTTCGCGGACTCGTATGTCTTCAGCGCGTCCGCCGGTTTACCCAATCCGGCTCCGTCCACGCCCGCGAGGAGGTCCGCAAATCGCTCGTATGCCAGGGCCAGCGACATCTGCGTTTCGCGATCTCCGTAACCTTCGCGCGCCAGGCCGTTCAGGTAGTCGAGCGACTTCGCAAGTAACTCCTGGCGCACCGGGATTGAACCGGGCAGTGTCGCGATCCCGTTGTGGATGTCCACCAGGAACGAGCTCGCCAGCTTCCGGTCTGTAGCTATGCGAAGCGCCAGTCTCCGTGATTCCCGAACTGTGAACACTCCCGCCACGCAAAGCGTAACAGCTACCAGAGTTGCCGCCGAAACCGGCAGCTTATGCCGTCCGATGAACTTCCTTGCCCGATATGGCAGCGAATCGCCGCGCGCCATCACCGGCCGGCCTTTCAGGTGATTTTCGAGGTCCTGCTGGAACTGGTCGACCGAGCGGTACCGATGGCTGGGGTCCTTTCGCAAGGCCACGGCGAGTATGTTGTCCAGATCTCCGCTCAGCCGTTTCCGCAGCGCTTCGGCAGTGGTGTTCCGGAAGCGGCTGATTTGTTCCGTGTCCTCGCCCGTGTCGCTTACGACAGCCACGCTCGCACGCGTCGGTTCCTGCTCGCAGATGATTCGAGCGGATTCCCCCCACACTGGCTCCAGCCTGTACGGGCGGCGCCCGGTCAGCAACTCGTACAACAAGACACCCAGCGCATAAATATCGGACGCGACCCCCACCGGCTCGCCGCGGATCTGCTCAGGGCTGGCATACGCAGGCGTGATCATCCGCACCAGCGTCACGGTTTGGTCGGCCGTATCTCCCACGGCCGAAGATTCGAGGATTCTGGCAATTCCGAAGTCGAGCAGCTTGGGGATGCCATCGTCAGTCACCAGAATGTTGTCGGGTTTCAAATCGCGGTGCACGATCAGACTCCGATGTGCATACGCCACCGCATCGCATAATCTCGAGACCAGTTGGATGCGCTCGGAGACAGACAAGTTCTTCGAGTCGCAATACTGTGTCAGGGACTTGCCGTTCACGTACTCCATCACGAAATACAGCAGCCCGTCCTCGGTGGCCCCGCCATCCAGGAGTCGCGCTATATTCGGATGCTCCAGCTTCGCCAGAATCTGCCGCTCGGCTCGGAAACGGTCCAGCAGCAACGGATCGTCTGCTCCCCGGCTGATCACTTTGATTGCGACCCGGACTTGAAAATCGTCATCGCCGCGAACGGCTCGATAGACCGTTCCCATGCCGCCATGACCGATCTCTTCCAGAACCTCGTACGGTCCGATTCGCCTGCCCGACAACGTGCCACGTCCCGGCTTCGAAACTCCTTGCGGAGATAGAAGCTGAGTCATGACTGTCGCTGCTGGCGACACGTCCGGGCGCTTCAAGTCCTGCGCTCCTTCGGGCATTCCAATTAACCTCCAGTGTATCGACGGGGGCTCGTTTGGCGGCCAGCAACACGAACATAGCGGTCCCGGGCGCGGTCCCGCTGTTGAACCTGACGCTGTTGAACCTGACAAGGATACGTTCCTGGCGGACCCGAACTGGAAAACGCCACTGTGGCCTGGAAAAGGCAGCGCTGAAAAACCGGTACTGGTGGGCCCCGCAGGACTTGGACCAACGAATTGCCGGATTCGCTCGCAAAAGAATCAAATTTTCTCTCCACCCGCGCCAGCCCGCGGTGAATATACCGTCCTGAAGGCCCATTTTGCGGCGATGCGCGGCTACGCTGGCGGCGACTTTCGAGCGCGCATCGCCAAACTCGACACGGAAGGCTGCAACCAGGACATACAGCAGAAGGCTTTCCATTTGGAAACAGCGCGGGACTTCTATCGGGTCTGCCCCGATCTCGTTGTCAACCAGTCTGCGGAATTGGCCGACTACATCGA
>CAZXCO010001080.1:0-3566 GCA_964639095.1 uncultured Solibacteraceae bacterium | reverse complement strand
CCGAAGACGCGCTTTATCTCGTTCACCGGCTCGCGCGACGTCGGTCTCCACATCAACGAATTGGCCGCGAAGCCGCAGAAGGGGCAGGTCTGGATCAAGCGCGTGATTGCGGAGATGGGAGGGAAGGACGCCATCATCGTGGATTCGGATTCCGACCTGGATGCCGCCGTGGAAGGAGTCGCGGTATCGGCGTTCGGATATCAGGGTCAGAAATGCTCGGCGTGCTCGCGGGCAATCGTCCACGAGGCCGTGTACGATCGCTTTCTGGAGAAGTTGAAGGCGCGCACGGAAAAGATTGCCGTCGGGGCGCCGGAAGATCCCGCGACATACATGGGCCCGGTCATCAGCGCGGGGGCGAAGAAATCGATCCGGCAGTACATCGATATCGGGAAACGCGAAGGGCGGCTGGTTACGGGCGGGGAGCTCTCGCCGGACGCCGGTCACTTTGTACCGCCCACGGTTATCGCCGACGTGGACCCCGGCGCGCGTGTCTTTCAGGAAGAGATTTTCGGACCTGTGCTCGCGGTCGCCAAAGCCCATGATTTCGACGAAGCCATGCGCATGGCGAACGATTCACAGTACGGGTTGACAGGGGCCGTATATTCGAACGATGCGGCGCACATCGCGCAGGCACGGGACGATTTTTTCGTCGGCAATATGTACATTAACCGCAAGTGCACCGGGGCCATGGTGGGGGCACATCCATTCGGCGGATTCAACATGTCGGGCACGGACTCGAAAGCCGGCGGTCCCGATTACCTGCTGCTGTTCCTGCAGGCGAAGTCGATTGCGCGGAAAATCTGATTCGCGTGCTAGCATCGAAATACCCCGATTCGAAGGGGACTGAGAAGTACGAACAATAGGGTCAAACCTGATCGACGTGGCGCGGACCTTCGCGTCCGCTCCTGAAACGGGGCTCTCATCACTTGAGAGCCCCGTTTTTTTGTGCGCACCCGCTGCATGGAAAAGCAATTGCTCAACGAAGACGAGCTGGCGCGGGAGGAATGATGGCGACAAAGGGCAAAGCGAAAGTCCACAAGGTGATGAAAGAGCACGAGCAGGGCAAGCTGAAGTCGGGCAGCGGCAGAAAGGTGAAGAGCCGCAAGCAGGCCATCGCGATCGCTCTGAACGAAGCTCGCGCGGCAGGCGCGAAGATTCCCCGAAAGAAAGCGGCGAAGAAAAAATCAACGGCGAAGAAGGCAGCAAGCCGGAAGACAACGGCAAGCCGGAAGACAACAAAAAAGGCCGCCACGAAGAAGACCGCCACGAAGAAGACCGCAAAAAAGAGATGAGCGGTGCAGCCAGCGCGGCCGATTTTATTCCTGCGCGCCGGACGCTGCCGCTGCTCCAGGAAGCCGTGAAAGACTGCCGCGGCTGCGATCTCTACCGGCATGCGACGCAGGCCGTATTCGGCGAGGGATCGAAGAGATCTTCCGTTGTTCTGATCGGCGAGCAGCCGGGCGACGAAGAAGACCGCGCCGGGAAGCCGTTCGTCGGCCCGGCGGGCCGTCTGCTGGATCGGGCGCTGCTGGATGCGGGTATCGACCGCTCGGCCGTCTACGTGACGAACGCGGTGAAACACTTCAAATTCGAGATGCGCGGCAAACGCCGCATCCACAAGAAGCCGAGTATCGGGGAAATCAAGGCGTGCCGGCCGTGGCTGGAGGCCGAAATCGGGCTGATCCGGCCGCGGGTTCTGGTCTGCCTGGGAGCGACGGCGGCGCAATCCGTTTTCGGGGCGGCATATCGTGTGACCAGAGAACGCGGGCTCTTCGTGGAGCACCCGTGGGCGCCCGAGGCGACGTCGACGATTCATCCGTCAGCGGTGCTGCGGGCGCCGGACAGCGCGCAGCGCCACCTCGAATATGAACATCTGGTGGCCGACCTGAAAAAGGTGGGAGACAGAATCCGGGAAGCCGGAAGCTGAAACCGCGGACTGTCAGGCCGCCTTGCCCGGGTGGGCTTTGGTGCGCTTCTTCGTTCCGGTCTGCTTCGCGGCGGGCTTTTCGAGACTCCGCTTCAGGGCGTCGAAGATGTCCACCACATTGCGTTTCTCCGGCTGCTCGACAACGGCCGGCTTTCTGCCGTGGCGCTTCTGCTCAATCAGCCGTTCCACATTTTTCCGGTATTCGTCGTGAAACTGTTCCGGCTGGAATGGAGCGGCCAGAGCGTCAATGAGCCGTTTGGCCAGAGCCAGTTCCTTCGCGGTGGACTTCGCCTTTGCTTCCATTTTCGGGGCCTTGAACTTGTGCAGTTCATTGACGAAATACATCGTGTGGAGCACCAGTCCTGTCTCTGAGGGCCGGATGATGGCGATATGCTCGCGGCTGTGCATGGCGATTCTCGCCACACCGTAGTGTCCCGTTTCTTCCATGGCCTTCCACAGCAGAGCATACGGCTTCGCCGCAGCCGGATCCGATGCGATATACCACGATTTCTCGAAGTAAAGCGGATCCACCTCTCCGGCATGGACAAACTGCAGGATTTCCATGGAGGTCGCCGTGGGCGGCGCGACCTTCTTCAACTCCGCGTCTTCGACGATGACATACTTCCCCTTGCTGTACTCGTATCCTTTGGCGATTTCGTCGCGATCCACCGGCTTGTTCTCTTTCGCGCAGTACCAGACCTCCTTGATGCGCGAATTGTCTTTCCGGTGAAGCATGTGGAAGTGGATCGTTTCCGGTCGTGCGGCGGCT
This sequence comes from uncultured Solibacteraceae bacterium, assembly GCA_964639095.1. GTDB lineage: Bacteria > Acidobacteriota > Terriglobia > Bryobacterales > Bryobacteraceae > BOG-234. The sequence continues at coordinate 870 of CAZXCO010001080.1, read as the reverse complement.
GCCAGACTGACGGGGAACGAGACCAGGCCGAAGCTCAATTGACCTTTCCAGACCCTCGCGGCCATACGGCCTGGAAGCCGCAACCGGAATGCCAATGTGGATTACTTCATGCGCCGCGCGAGATCCGTATAGACGAGCGTCACGAACCGGTCTGGCGTAATGGCTCCCCCGAGACGCCCGGAATCGAAATCGGCGGTGGGTTTCGAGGCCACAACCTGCTCCATGGTTTTTCCGGCGCGGATGGCGTTCGCAATGCGGTCCCGTACGGCCGTGAACATTGCGATCTGCTGCTCGATTTCTTTGCGCCCGACGACCGGCCCGAGATGTCCCGGGATGATCTTCGTATCGTCATTGGCAATCTGCAGCACCTGGCGGGCGGCAGCGATCATGCCGTCCACCGAGCCGCCGTCGTTAACGCCAATGTTCGGATACCGCAGCGAGGAGGGCACGTCGCCCACGTGCATGATGTTGGCGCGGCGGAAGTAGACGATCGAGTCGCCGTCGGTGTGGGCGGGGGCGGGGTGGAAAATTTCGATGTCTTCGCCGTTGAAGTGCAGGCTCAATTTGTCCTTGTAGGTCACGACCGGGAGAGCGGCGGCCGGTTGCGCCGGCATCCGCGTTCGCATGTTCTCCTGCGAAATGAGGATCGCGCCGAGCTTCGCCATCGCTTCATTGCCGCCAGTATGATCGCCATGCAGGTGGGTGTTGATGAGGAAGCGAACGGGCGGGGCGCCGATGGCCGCGAGCGCATCCATGATCTTCTGGTGCATCGGCGCGTACATGGAATCGATGAGCAGAGTGCCGTCGCGGCCACTGAAGACGAGAATATTGCCCTGCGCCGGACCTCCCATCAGCACGTGAAATCCATCG
>CAZXCO010001079.1:0-5463 GCA_964639095.1 uncultured Solibacteraceae bacterium | reverse complement strand
TCAAATACGCAATGAGGGCGGACATATCCTCCGCGGAGAAACGCGGCCAGGGAAGCTTTCTTTCGCGCATTTTTCCCAGCATCGCCGGGCCATGGCGCGTGAGAGCCGAGACCATGCTGACGGCCGAAAAATACTGGCCGTTCGATGTGAGGCGGCTGAGCGGTGGAGCGCCGCTCGAGGGGTCATCGTGGCAGACGCTGCATTTCTTCGATGCGAACACCTGTGCGCCGCGCCCCGCTCCAACCGCGCCTTCGCCTTCAATGGCGCGTGAGTACCAGATGTATTCCGCAATCCGGCGCATCTCGCCCGGCGCAAACTTCGTGTTGCGAAGGCTCATGTCGAGACCGTGGTTCCACATATCGGCCGCGATATCCGTGAGCGTCCTGCCTTCGAGCGCGCTTGACAGCATGCCCGTCAGCGGCCCATGACAACTGATGCAGCCTTTCGATTCGAACAGCATCTTGCCGGCGTCCGGTGAGGACGCCGTAAACCGCGGCTTCGGGCGGCCGCGACGGGCTGCGGCGCGGGTGTAGACGAGCAGGTCAGCCAGATCCTGGCCGGTGAGTTGTGGAAGGTTGATCCTGCGGCGCGTCATCTCGTCATGCATCTGTGCGGAGTGGTTCCACATGGTTTCGACCAGCTCCAGTGGCTCGGCTGCGGCGGTCCATTCGGAGACAGGCTTGATTCCGGGCGATTCCGGTTTGTCGATGCCATGGCACTCCGCACATCTTTGCGATGCAAACAGCGCCTTGCCGCGAGCGGCGTCGCCGGGCTGCTCAAAGAATCGCAGCGAGTAGAAGAATGCGAACAGGTCCGCGGCCTGCTGCTCATCCATCGCCGGACGGGGCACGTTACGCAATTGCGCTTCGGCCCACATCTGCGGCGCATGGTTCCACATGGTTGCGGCAAATGATGCCGGCGTAAAGCCGCGATCGGCAACCAGGCCGAGGTCCGGTCCGATCTTCGGGCCGACGCCGTCCAGCGCGTGGCATTGCCCGCAGCTTTGGATTTCGAATACCTGAGCGCCCCGCGTCGAATCGGCGGAGACGGTCTCCGCTCCGGCGAGAAAGCGCGGCAGCGCCGCGGCCAGAAGGATCGTAATCAGTGCTGAGTTCCTCATCGTGTGAGCCTCACTCCGGTCGTCACCATATTGGTCCGGAACCCCTGATAAAGGAAGAACGATTCAGCGAACCCATAGTAGCGCCATTCGGTCACCCAGGAAACGTTCCTGTGGAACGCGATTGCGAGCTTTGCTGTCGGCTGATAGAAAGTCGTCGGGTTACTGCCGTTCGAGAGATAAGCCGAGCCGCCGAGGCTCAGCCGCGTTTTGTATCCGAGCCAGCCGGGGAAGTTGAAATCGAACAGCGCAGTGACGGTATGGCTGTTGTCGCGATAAGACGAGACTCCGGGGATCAGGAACGCGGGGTTCAGATAGTCGATCTCCGAACGCAAAGTCGAGCGCGCATAACTGCCTTCGAAGTCCCAGTATTTGCCCGCCGCCGGAGTATAGAAGAGCGAGGCGGATTCCTGATGGGCGAGGAAATCGAAATGGATGCCAGGCGACGGGTTCTTGTTTTCGAGAATGGTGGCGTTGGCGGCTATGCTGAACGCCGCCGAGATCCGGTGACGTCCGCGAACACTCGCTTTGCGGTAATTGTAGAGGCTCGTCGCAAAATAAGTGCTGCCGCTGGTGCCGTCTTCGTAATCGATGTTGATCCATGCGCTCTGCAGCGGATGCCAGGAGGCGCCCGCGAGAGCCACATTGCGGCGAATTTTGCCCTGCTCGAATCCGGCGAGCCCCGCGAAAGGCAGGATGCCGTCGTTGGCATAACCCCATACATAGCGGTATCCGCCGCGCAGCGTGATCTTTTTGGTGACATCAAGAAAGACATTCATTTCGGCCTGGCTGTAGTTCGACACCAGCGTCGAGTGAAACAGAGACGCGATCGGGACCGGCCCGGCCGAAGTCGTCAAAGTATTCTGGCCGGTGCTCGAGCCGGTGGTGTGCATGCGGTCGGTGAGCCAGGAAGGGATGATGCGGAGCCGCGGGAGAGGCCGGATCTCCGCGCCGAGATTCGCGGAGGTGTGCGGCTGTTTCGCGGCCGAGTCGATCAGACTCTGCTCTCCGGTATAGAAAAGAATCTGGCTCAGCAGAATCTGATTGCCCGTATCGAGGCCGAGGAAGCTGGTATTGGTGACCGGTTCGCTGTAAAGGAAAGTACCGTAGAAATCGGCCCATTCCAATGGGTTGGCACTGAAAGATGCATCGGTATAGACGCTGTGGCCGCGGACGCCATAAGCCTCCGCCAGGCTGGTGAGATTGAGGGTCTGGCCAAAAACGGGCGCGAAAAAATTCCCGTAATTCACACCGGAGCCGCTGTTCAGATTCTCGTCGTCCTTGAAGACGGTCCCTCCCTGCTCCAGCTTCAGGTGGAAACGCGGGCGCTCGATGCGTATGCCGCCCCGATAGTTATCGGTCGAACTGCGAACCAGATTCAGGACCGGGTACTCGTCGGAATTGGCGACGAAAGTGGCGATGCCGTTCCCGGTGTTGGAATCGCGTTCGTATTCGAGATACGGCATAATCGTGTGATCCGGCAGCAATTCGAGGCGGAAATCGCCGATGTGATCGCGCGTGAAAAGCGCCTGCTCGTTCAGGATCACGCCGGTGATTCCGCGCAGCGGATCGGCGTATCCAGGCAGGTTGTTGTAGTATGCGAGGTTGCGATAATCGGCATCGAAGTTGTAGCGCTTTTTCCTGCTGACATCGACGTGCAGGGTCGAATAAGGATCGCCGCCCCAGTCGTACGCGCGAACGTCAATGCGGTCGAATAAATTCCAGCCGGGATTGAGAATCGTGAAATCGGTCCCCAGCAGTTTGGGGCCGGAGGTCAGGTCCACTACGGATTTATAAGTTTCGGCGCTTCCGTAGGGGCCGGTGACCCAGCGGTAGCCGAGGTCGATGGATCCGGAGAGGATCTCCTGACCCGAAGGCACGGGTGACGTGGCGGGAACGGCGGCGGGCTGGCCCTGTTGGGCAGGCGCCGGGGCTGCAGTGTCCTGCGCGAAAACTGCCCCTGCCAGGCCGGCGAACCAAAGCGCGGCGCGTACGGATTTCTTCATCGCAGCAGGTTCCTGTCCACGTAACTGCCATGGATTTTCTGGTGGCAGATGGTGCAGTTCTGGAAGCGCGGTGAGGTCAGGTCATGGAATGCGGGCGGCACTACGCCCAGTACCGGCCTGGGCACAGTCGGCAGGTTCGAGTGGCATTCTAGACAGAGCTGCGCCACGTTCGGGCGGATCAGCATTTTCGCGTTTTCCGAGCCGTGGGGCATATGGCAGGCGGTGCAGCCTTCGTCGCGCACGGGCGCATGCTCGACCGGAAACGGTCCGCGGTACTGGCTGTGGCAGCGGAGGCAGCCGGGCTCGTTCGCGGCAGTCAGCCGCATCAAGCCGGGTTTAAAACTACCGTGCGGGTTGTGGCAATCGACGCACGTCATTGCCAGTTGCGGAACGCGGTGACCGAAAGGTCGTGCGAAAGACGCTTTCACGTCGATATGACAGCTTTCGCACTGGCTGTTGATGTCTGCCGGTTTGCGGGCGACAAGAGTCTCAGGACCATGGCCATGAATGGTGTGGCATTGCGTGCACGCGATTGAGTTGTGCGCATGGCTGGCTTCGAGGCGTCCGGACGTCGTCGGCCGATTGCGATGGCAGGTGAGACAAACCTGATCGATCCCGGCCGGCGAAAGAGTCCTGAAATTCCGAATATCCGCTGGGGAAAGACTCTCGACGTGTTTACTGCCGGGGCCGTGACAGGACTCGCATCCGTTGCCTTTCATGTGATGAAGGTCGCCTGCATTCACCACGCCGTGGGGACTTGTGAGGTATGCCTTTCCGATATCCTCATGACACGTGGCGCACATCTCCGTACCCACGTAGGTCGCGGCCGGGGAAGACGAGCTGCTCGTCTGCGCGACGGGCTTTTGCGCCGCCGGTTGCGGGCCCGGCCGGGCTGCGCCCGCCAGTGTTGTCGCCAGAAGAAGTGTGATAACGCCTCGTACGCAGCCGGTCATTCGCCAATCCGCATGGTTCAGTACTGCGCGTGGACCTGATTGACTGGGTAGGCGGCGCCGGAGCTGTGGCATACCGTGCAGCTCTCGCCGAGCAAAGTCGTGTTCGCGAGGAAGTGCGACGATTCGACTTTCGACGTGTGACAGCCGCTGCAGGCGCTGGCGGTTGCCTGATTCGGGTTAATCCAGCCCTGTGGATCGGCTACAGGATTCCCGCCGACCGGCAGATTCTGCTCGCTCGAGTTGACGTGGCACATCGAGCAGTTTCTGGTATCGCCGGGTTGACCGGTTGGAGTGAGCGGCGGGAACAACGTAGTCGAAAAGTCGTTATGGCTGCCACCGAACCCAACGACGACATACGGACTCCGGGCGCCATCGGCCGTGGCATTGGGACCGGAGTGAATGCGATGCACGAGCAGGTTGAAGTTGATCCCCTGCGGCGGCAGCGCCTTGTCAGCGGGATTGGTGGCCGCCGCGCGGTTTACAGCGTCTGTATTGGATGGGTTGTGACACAGAACGCAGTAAGCGATATTGCTGCGCAGGCCTCCATGTGCGGAGAGCTCGTAATGGCATTGGTTGCAGTTGGTTTCGCTTACCACCGCACGCCGCGGCGCCACAGGCAAGCCGTCCACGGCGAAGTAGTACACAGGATTGAAAGCGCCATATTGAATGCTCATCTGGTTGGGCTGGCCTGCGAGAACCGTTTCGGTGCGGCGAGCCTCGAGACCGATGGCGTATGTACCGGTTGCGCCGGCGGGTATGGCGTGAGTGAACGTGTAAGTGCAGGTCCCGGCGGGGCTGCACGAAGCGCCGGTCACCCTCTCGGTCACATAGCCGGGTGTCGCTGCGGCACCGAAATCGGTATAGCCATAGTCCGCCGCCGGCCCTGCCATCGTCAGGGACAACGAATTCAGCGCCGATATTGGAACTCCGGCGCCCGCATTGCTGGTCAGTGTGAATGTCACTGTCGGCGTATTGCCGGCCGTCCCGTTTTCAACGTTCACAATCGTCGCGTTGAGACCCGAAAGCAGCGAGGAATCGGCCGGAACGACGTGCGCGCCGATGATCGAGGCGTCGAAATCCGTTCCTGTTGGCTGGTGGCAGGTCGAGCAGCGGCTATCGTCCGGCTGAGGTCCGCCGGGGTGGTTGGCGCCGGTTGCGAAGTTGACGTTGTCATGGCAGGATCCGCAGGTGGCGCGCGTGGACCGTGTCAGGTAAGCGGTCGCCTGCGCGGCGCCGGTTGTCTGGGAGTGGCAGACGGTGCAGCGCTGAGCCATGGCGGGGTCGACAACATTCGAATAGTCGCTCACGCTGTTCATGAAGCCGATAATTTCGTAAGGCGTTCCGGCCTGAACGCTCGGCAGTGATGAGCCCATGTGGATCTTGTGCG
>CAZXCO010001078.1:0-7485 GCA_964639095.1 uncultured Solibacteraceae bacterium | reverse complement strand
GCGCGCGCCGCGGAGGGCCGCGACGTCATCGAATTCGGCACCCGCCGCGCCCACACCCCGGAAGCGGGGGTGCTCGGCGCCAGAGCGGCCTACATCGGCGGCTGCGCCGGAACCAGCAACACCCTGGCCGGCCGCCGTTTTGGCGTACCCGTCATGGGCACCGCAGCCCACTCCTGGGTGATGACTTTCGAGACCGAAGCGGAGGCGTTCCAGCGCCTGCAGCAGCTTCTCGGGGACCACACCATTCAACTGATCGATACCTACGACCCGCTCGAGGGCGCTCGCACCGCCGCCCGTCTGGGCAGACCGCTCTGGGGTGTGCGCCTCGACAGCGGCGATCTGCCGTCGCTCTCGCGGGAGGTCCGCCGCATCCTCGACGACGCCGGCCTGCACGATGCAAAAATCATGGCCAGCGGCGATCTGGATGAATCGAAAATCGCGGACCTGGTGAAAGCCGGGGCGCCGATCGACAGCTTCGGGGTCGGCACGGAACTGGCCACCTCGGGCGACGCGCCGTCGATGGGAACGATTTACAAGCTGGTCGAAATCGAACACGGCGGTGAAATCCGAAGCGCCGCCAAGTCCAGCCCGGGCAAGCAGACGCTTCCGGGCGCCAAGCAGCTTTTCCGCTATCCTGAGTACGACCTGCTCGCGCGGCGCCAGGAATGCGTCTCGGGCGCAGAAGCCATGCTCAAACCGGTCATCATCGGCGGACAACTGGTCGAGCCGCTGCCCTCCGCCGGCGAAATCCGGAAGCGCGCCCGGGCGTCTCTGACCCCCTGGCCCTGCGGCTCGCGCCGCACCCGATATTCCCGGCGTCTCGACGAACTCGATCGGCAGTTCCGCGCCTCCCAGGTCCGGGCATGAAAACATTTTTCGATATCGATACCCAGATCGACTTCGTATTCCCGGCGGGCGCGCTGTACACTCCGGGGGCCGAAAAGGTCCTCCCCGCGGTTTCGGCACTGAACCGCCATGCGGGAGAACACGGAATCACGCTGATCTCAACCATGTGCGCGCACGGCGAAGAGGCGGAAGAGTTCAAGGTGTGGGGTCCTCACTGTGTGGCGGGCACTTTCGGACAGCGGAAACCGGCCGCCACACTGCTCGCCGATCCCGGTAAACAGATTTTCATTGAAAAGGACGCTCTCGACCTGTTCAGCAATCCGGAGGTGCTGCCGCTCCTCGCAGAGCTCAGTATCGACGATTGTTATGTTTATGGCGTGCTGACGGAATTCTGCGTGAAGTGCGCCGTTATGGGCCTGCTCCGGACCGGACGCAGAGTTTCGCTGGTCACCGACGCCATCGCGCACTATTCAAAAACCGAAGGCGAGCGCGTGATCCTGGACTTCCTCGCCGCCGGAGGGCATTGCCTGACCGCGGCCGCCTGTATGCAGGCCTGAGCCGCACGCCCCGGCGGTCCCCGATCCACGGTAATTAAGGCGCTTTCAGGGAGGCCGCGGCCGCCGTTTCCTATACTGGTATTTTCACCCGCATGCGAAGTCTTCGTTGGCTCTTGCTGGTGGCGATGGCACTAATCGCAACCGCCGTTTTCGGGATTTATCGCGCCCAACGGATCATCCGCCAGAGCCAGCGCCGCTCCGTTCCCCCATCGATTCCGCTGGATACGAAGACCATGGCGCTCGATTACGAGTGGGGCCAGAGCGTCAACGGGCTTCCCAGCGTCAAAGTGGTCGCGAAGAAGATGAAGCAGTCGTCCGACGGCTCCCGCGCCGAGCTCGAACAAATCGAGCTTCGCATTTATCAGAAGGACGGACAGCACTACGATCGCGTCAGGAGCGCTTATGCCGAATTGACGACGAGCGATCACAAGCTCTATTCCCCCGGCGATGCGGAAATTACTCTCGACGTTCCCGTGAAAGGCGATCCGCCCCATCCGCTCACGTCCATCACAACTTCGGGCATCAACTTCGACAGCGAGTCCGGGCAGGCCGTCACCGAGAAGCACGTCTCCTTCAAATTCGAGGAAGGCGACGGCGCCTGTACCGGCGCCACGTACGACCCCGCCACCCATACCCTCAACCTGAACGAGAATGTTGTCATCAATTTGCGGGGCAAGGGCCCTCACAGCACCCCGATGAAGGTCGAGACCGGGCATCTCGTCTGGAGTGAGACCACGGGCAGTCTGCAGCTGCTTCCCTGGTCGCGGCTGACGCGCGGCCAGACCGTGATCGACGCCGGCCAGAGCACGGTCATGCTCAAGGGCCGCGACGTGGACTGGATCGATGCAGTGAAAGGTCACGGCAACGATCAGCGGCCGCGCCGGCAGATCGAATATTCCGCCGATATGATGCACGTGAAATTCAACGAGGATCACGTCATCGAACAAATGACAGGGACCGGCAACGCCAGACTGACCGCCCACGGGACCGGTTCAAACACGACCGTGACCTCCGATCGGGTCGATCTGGCGTATATGGAGGAGGACGGCGAGAGCGTGCTCTCGAACGCCACTGCAACCGGACACAGCGTTCTGGAATCGAAGCCGGTTCCCGACCCGAAAGGCGCAACGCCGGATACGAAAATCATCAAGGCGGACATTCTCACTCTGCAGATGAAGCCCGGAGGCAAGGATCTCGACCGGGTCGAGACCCGCACGCCTGGCACGCTCGAATTTCTGCCAAACCAGAACGCCCGCCACCGCCGCGTTCTGCGGGCCGACAGCATGATCATCCGCTACGGCGAAAGAAACGAGGTGCAGTCGTTCCACGCAGCGGGAGCGGGCCCGGCCGGCGCCCGTACCGAAACCTATCCATCGGAAGTGGAACGGGTGCAAAACGAGCGGGCGAAATCAAAGACGAAGCTTGCTACGGCTTTCACGAGCAGCAAAACCATCGACGCGTCGTTCGACGATAAAGGCCAGCTCCGGCAGATGAAGCAGACGGATAATTTCCATTACTCGGAGGGCGATCGCAAGGCACAGGCGGACTCCGCCACGCTCCAGAGCGCGACGAACCTGATGGATCTCGACCGCAATGCGCGCATCTCCGACGCCTTCGGCGCCACCAGCGCCGACCATATCGAGCTGAATCAGACGACGGGCGATTTCGACGCGAAGGGCCACGTCGCGACCAGCCGCCTGCCGGACCAGGCGAAGAACGAATCGGCCATGCTCGACAAGGATGAACCGACGCTCGGCAAAGCCGACCGCGTCACCTCCGCCAATCGCAATCACCTGATCCACTACGAGGGAAACGCCATCGTGTGGCAGACGTCCAGCCGCATTCAGGCCGACCGGATCGACATCGACCGGGACAAAAAATCACTCATCGCCGATGGCCAGGTCATTACGCAATTCGAGGACAAACCCAAAGCCGGTGAAACAGACCCGCAGGCTCAATCCGCGCCGCCCATTTTCACGATCGTCAAGGCCCGCCACATGGTCTATACCGACCCGGACCATCTCGCGAACTACAGCGGCGGCGTCGATTTCTGGCGCCCCACTCTGACAGTGAAAAGCCAGACGCTGAAAGCGTATCTCAACGAGCAGGATTCCGATTCCCGGATTAACCATGCGCTGGGAGATGGAAACGTCGAAATCGTGCAGTTCGCCCCGGACCGCCGGCGGATCGGAAACAGCGAGCACGCGGAGTACTATACAGACGAGGGCCGGGTCACCCTGACAGGCGGAGAACCGAAACTGGACGACACGAAACGGGGTAATACCAGAGGAGAGAAACTGACCTGGTATACCGGCGACGACCGGCTGGTCGTGGAAGGCGCTCCGAAGCAGCAGGGGCAAAGTCACATTCGCAAAAAATCGTGATGCAGACGCTCGAAACGGTGGAGATTTCGAAGTCGTACCATGGCCGGCGTGTCGTTGATGACGTGTCGGTACAGGTGAGCCGGGGCGAGATCGTCGGCCTGCTGGGACCGAATGGCGCCGGGAAGACAACGTCATTCTATATGGTGGTGGGGCTGATCAGCCCCGATTCCGGCAGGGTTCTGCTGGACGGTCTCGATCTCACCAACATGCCCATGTTCCAGCGGGCACGGCACGGCATCAGCTATCTGCCGCAGGAGGCATCCGTCTTCCGCAAGCTGACGGTGGAAGAGAATTTAATGGCCATCCTGCAAACGCGCCGCCTGACAGGGCGCGAGCGGCGCGACAGGATGAACAACCTGATCGACCAGTTGGGACTGGGCACCGTGCGCCGCAGCAAGGGATTCCAGCTCTCTGGCGGCGAGCGGCGCCGCGTTGAAATCGCCCGGTCGCTGGCGATTGAGCCCAGTTTCCTCCTGCTCGACGAACCGTTCTCCGGCATCGATCCGATCCAGGTGCTCGAACTCCAGCGCATTATTCTGGACCTGAAGCGCGACGGCCTGGGCATTCTCGTCACCGACCACAACGTGCGCGAGACGCTCAGCGTCACAGACCGTGCCTACATCATCAACGCCGGCAAGATCTTCCGCACGGGCAGCCCGGATGAGCTGGCCCAGGATATCGAGGTGAAGCGCGTTTACCTCGGCGAAACATTCAGCTTCAATCTGCCGCAGTAGCCGTTCTGCTCCCGCCTGTCGCCCGGACAAATCGATGTTATTCTGTCTCCCAATGCGCGGAGGCTTATGAGCGAGACGAAGACACCCGGACGGACGAGACGGTTTTTCCTGGAATTTCTCCATAAACTGAGCGAGCGCGTACACGGCGCCGTTCTGGTTTTTGGCATCTTCTTCGTCCTGAGCAGCGTTGCTCTGGCGGTTCTCGAGCTCCTGAGTCAAAACCCCGCGGCGCCCGTCATGCGGCCGGAGGTGGAAGCGTTTTCTCACGGTCTGGAACGCGGTCTGCTCGGTCTGGATCTGGTGGGCCTTCTGCTCGTCGGCACAGCCGTGACGATACGGCGGTTCGGGTTCCGCTCCGCCGCCGGCTCGTGGAAATCGCCCATGAGCCGCTACGACATTGAGGCGGCCCGCAAATGGCTGCACGGCGACCAGAATGCTTTGGGTATTCCGGGCAAGCTCGAGGTCGAGTTCGTTTCTCCCGAGCTGGAGCCGGCGCTCACAGCGTTGAATTTCGAAGGATTTCGTGACGGCGCGTTCGCGACCGAATTCCCGAAACTTGAGAAGCGCAATCGTTCCTGGATCGAAAAGAACCAGAAGATTTTCCTGCTCATGCGGAGTCCCATTCCGGGCACGGCGGCATATATGGGATATTCCTCGTTCGTGCCTCTGACCGAAAACGGCGCCGAGCTTTACCGGAGCGGCGTGCTGCGCGATTCCGACATCCCGGTCGAACTGATCTGCAAGCCGGACGAGCGGCCCGGATGCATTCTGCTGTTCGCGATTATGCTCGAAAAGAATTTCAAGCTCTCCCGGACCGGCTTTTCGAAGATCGTCTACAGCCATTTCCAGAACTGCATCGCCTGGCATCTGCGGCAGGTCTACGAGCCATGGATCGAGAGCGGCAACACGCCGCCCCTTCTGGCGCAGATCGAGCTGCTTTCACTCGAACGCAAGCTTCGCGATCTGGGTTTCAAAAAGACGCCGGAAAACACCGGGGATGGCTATCCCCTGTTTGAACTGGAGCAACCGTTCGTCCGGCGAGAAGCCGCCGGGGCGCCCGCTGGAAAGGCAAAGAGGGACTGGATTCTGGTTGGAGTCGGCCTGGCGATGCTGTTTGTGGTCGTTTCGATCATCGCGCTCCGAGGCCGTTCCCCCGGAGCGCGGTGATTCCGTTTCTTTCAGTCCTGGCGCTCGATCCGCATCCGGTAGAACGTCCGCCAGATGAAGATCAGCGCCAGCACGAGGAAAATAGCCGCGAGCGTATGGCCCAGGGTAGTGCCCTGCTGGCCGGAGAGCGAGACCGCCAGTTCCACGGCGAGCAGTCCGAACAGCGTGGTGAATTTGATGATCGGATTCAGCGCCACCGAAGAGGTGTCTTTGAAAGGATCGCCCACCGTGTCGCCGACGACCGTCGCGTCGTGCAACGCGGTGCCCTTCTGCTTGAGCTCCGTTTCCACGATCTTCTTCGCGTTGTCCCACGCGCCGCCCGCATTGGCCATGAAGATCGCCTGATAAAGCCCGAACAGCGCGATCGAAATCAGGTAGCCGATAAAGAGGAAGGGTTCCGCGAAGGCGAACGCAAGCGTTGCAAAGAACACGGCGATGAAGATGTTGAACATGCCCTTCTGGGCGTACTGGGTGCAGATCTCGACCACCGCTTTGCTGTCCGTAACCGAAGCTTTGGTGGCGCCCTCAAGTTTGATGTTCTTCTTGATGTATTCGACCGCGCGATACGCACCCGTGGTCACCGCCTGCATGGAGGCTCCGGTAAACCAGTAGATGATGCCCCCGCCTGCGAGCAATCCCAGCAGAAACGGCGGATAAAGGATGGAAAGCTTGTCCAGATTGGTGGAGAGCCCGCTTGTCAGCAGCACGATGATCGAGAAAATCATGGTCGTCGCGCCGACGACGGCGGTTCCGATCAGCACGGGCTTTGCCGTCGCTTTGAAGGTATTGCCTGCGCCGTCGTTTTCTTCGAGATTTTCCTTGGCGCGTTCAAAATTGGCGTCGAATCCGAATTTGGCCTTGAGTTCCTGCCGGATGTTCGGAACATCCTCGATCAGCGAAAGCTCGTAAACGGACTGCGCATTGTCCGTCACCGGTCCGTAGGAATCGACCGCGATTGTGACTGGCCCCATGCCGAGGAATCCGAACGCCACCAGACCGAACGCAAACACCGCCGGCGCCACCATCAGGTTCGCCAGCCCCTCCGTGCTCAGCCCGTAGGCCGCGCCCATGAGCACCAGCATGACCAGCCCGAGCCAGAACCCGCTGAAGTTGCCGGAAACAAGCCCTGAGAGAATGTTCAGCGAGGCGCCGCCCTCACGCGACGAGATCACGACCTCGCGCACATGGCGCGATTCAGTGGAAGTAAACACCTTCACCAGTTCCGGGATCACCGCCCCGGCCAGCGTGCCGCAGGTGATGACGCTCGAAAGCTTCCACCAGAGCGAGGTGTCGCCGCCGAGATCGGGAATGATGTAGTACGAAACAATGTAAGTCGCCACGATCGAGATGATCGAGGTGAGCCACACCAGGAACGTCAGGGGCGCCTCATAGTTGAACTTCGGCGCCGTGGAGTAACGCGATTTCGCGATGGCCTCGTTAATGTAATAGGACAACCCGGACGAGATCACCATCATGATGCGCATCACGAAAATCCACACCAGCAGTTGCACCTGCACCAGCGGGTTCGAAACGGCCAGCAGAATGAACGAAATCAGCGCCACACCTGTGACGCCGTAGGTCTCGAAACCGTCGGCGCTCGGCCCCACCGAGTCGCCCGCATTGTCGCCGGTGCAATCCGCGATCACGCCAGGGTTGCGCGCGTCGTCTTCCTTGATCTTGAAAGCGATCTTCATCAGATCCGATCCGATATCGGCGATCTTGGTGAAGATGCCGCCCGCCACGCGCAGCGCCGCCGCGCCCAGCGATTCGCCGATGGCGAAGCCGATGAAGCAGGGT
>CAZXCO010001077.1:0-2794 GCA_964639095.1 uncultured Solibacteraceae bacterium | reverse complement strand
CCAGTGGATGAAGGACGCGAGACTTCTCTGGGATGCGGGAAACAAGGCCTATATCGCCGCCAAGGCGAAGGACCTGCCGGCGCTCGAAGCTCTGAACAGCGATCTCTACGAAGCCTGCCAAAGCTGCCACGTGCATTACCGGCCAGGCTACCGCCGGCGTCCCTGAGGGGCAATCCGGGGGCTCACTGATCGGGCAGCGCGAAGGCGACAATGTTCTGGCCCGCGGCGACCGCGACATACTGCTTGTTGTCGAACATGTAAGTCATCGGTGAGGCCTTCCACGTCTGGTTTGTCGGGAACTGCCAGAGGGCTTTGCCGCTGGCCGCATCAGCAGCCATGAATGCGCCGCTGTTCTCGCCGAAGAAGACCAGACCGGAAGCGGTGGAGAGCGTTCCCGCCGAAGCGGTCAGAGTCCCCGTGATCTGAGGAAGTTCCCACTTGATGTCGCCCGTCTGAATATCGATCGCACGCAGCACCTTCTCAAAGGACTCGCCGGGAGCGGGCCGCGCGGCGCCGCCCATATAGCTCTTGCCGGCCTGCCACTCCATGGTCCGCTTCGAAAAAAGATTGCACCGCTCGAGCGCCTGGAAATAATAGAGCCCCGTGCCGGGGTTGTACGACGTGGAGAACCAGTTGGTGCCGCCCTGGAAGCCCGGACAGACATAGGTCTCGCCCTCGGCGTTTTCCTTCAGTGTGTTCAGAATCGGGCGCCCGTCCTTGCCGATCGCCTCCGCCCAGTTGAGTTTCTTGAGGAAGGGTTTCGCCAGCAGCAACTGACCGCTGGTCCGGTCGAGCACATAAAAGAATCCGTTGCGGTTCGCCTGGAGAAGAAGCTTGCGCGGCCGGCCCTGCCAGTTGGCGTCCACGAGAACGGCGGGCTCCTGCGCATCCCAGTCGTGAACGTCGTGCGGCGTAAACTGGTAATACCATTTCATCTTTCCGGTCTTCGGATCGAGCGCGACGATGGAGTCTGTGTAAAGGTTGTCGCCTTGCCTGCTGTCGCCGTTGAAATCGGGACCCGGATTGCCCACGGGCCAGTAAAGCGTGTCGAGCTGCGGATCGTAGGTCCCCGTCATCCACGTGGCTCCCGACGGATGCTCCAGCGAGTTGCCTTTCCATGTTTCCGAACCTGGCTCGCCCGGCCGGGGAACCGTCCAGAAACGCCACACCTCTTTGCCCGAAGCCTGGTCGTATGCCGCGATGAAGCCGCGCACGCCTTCGTCACCTCCGGCGGTTCCTGTTATGACCAGACCGCCCACCGTGAGCGGCGCGGCTGTGCCGTTATAGTTCTGATGCCAGTCGGCCATTTCGGTATCCCAGAGCAGATCGCCGGTAAAGCGATTCAGCGCGATGATATGCGCGTTATCGGTGAGCATGAAGATGCGGTCCCCTGCCGCCGCCACCCCGCGATTGAACCCGATGGCCGCGTTGCCCGCGATCCCCTTTGTGCGCGGCCGCCGGAAATGCCAGATCGCGCGGCCGCTGCCCGCGTCGAGAGCCCAGCATTCATTGGCGCTGGAGACATACATCACTCCCTGGATGACAACCGGTGTGTTCTCGACCTGTGCGACGTTGGGCAGGGGAAATATCCATTTCGGCGCCAGCCGCGCCACGTTGCCGCGATTGATCTGCGTGAGTTTTGTGTACCGGTTTCCGCCAGGATCGCCATTGTAAGAGGGCCAGTCGGCCTGCGAGGTCACGGCCCGGTAGCGGTTCCCGGACTTCCGCAGCAATGCGATGCCCGTTGCGGTGCGAAGCTGCAGGTCGAGCATTCCCTCGCTCATTACCTGGCCTTCGATCGTCTGGCCGCCCGCGGTCTGAACTTTCCGGCGCACGATGGTGGGCGGAAGGTTGCGGGACATGGGCGCGAGTGAGCGCAGATACGGCGCGAGGTCTTTCATCTCCTGACCCGAAAGCGCAAACGCGGGCATGCCTTTTCCCGGCCGCCCTTCGCGGATAATGGCGGCCAGTTCGGCTTCACTGCTATTGGCGATCTTCGTCACGATGGCGGGGCCGGACTCGCCACCGGTTGCGTCGGCGCCATGGCAGCGCGCGCAACGGCTCTCGAACTGACGCCGTCCCGCGTCGAGATTCTGGGCGGCGGCGCTTCCGGCAGCGAGGATCGCAAACAACAGCGATAGACACGGCATTCGCATAGTGGAATTCTATAGTAAAAGGCGGCAAGCCCGGCGGCGGACCCTCAGTTCATGCGTCCTGGAAAAACCCTGGCGATCACGGCGGGCCTGTTGGCCCTTCTCGGCGCGGCCCGCGCCTTCCAGCGGCCCTTTCGCCAGTATCCCGGGCAGGAATATACGAATTTTGAGGTGCCGCCCGATGCGAACGAGAAGACCGAATTCGTGATGGGGCGCCTGATGTATCCGGGCTCGCCTTACGGCATGTTCGGAGGGCTGGAGCGCTTCCGCGACTGGCGGCAGGGTGGCACCGCGTGGACCAACGATTATCCTCGTGCCGACCGCCACTTCCTGCAGGCGGTGCGGCGTTTGACGCGCATTCATGCGCGGTCGGCGGAGCAGCCGGTTAACCTCGACGACGGCGACGACGTTTACGACTGGCCCTGGATCTACGCCGTACAGGCCTCGCCAATGGACCTTACGGATGCGCAGGCGAAGAAGCTGCGCGAATATCTGCTGCGGGGCGGATTTCTCATGTGCGCCGATACGTGGGGCGATCGCGACTGGGATCTTTTCGCGTCAACGATGAAGCGCGTTTTTCCGGACCGCGATTTCGTCGAGATTCCGGACAACGATCCCGTCTTCCACGTGCTCTACGATCT
>CAZXCO010001076.1:0-2426 GCA_964639095.1 uncultured Solibacteraceae bacterium | reverse complement strand
GATAACCCGTTCCGAAAGCAAACGACGCCCGGCCGTTGAGATGGGTGGTCACCGAACTGCGCATGGTCAACCCGATGTTCGTTTTGGTCCGGGGATTTTTCCAGAGGAGGCCGGCCGCAAAAGCCGGCGCATTACCTGTTCCGGCGATGCGCGAGCGGCCCTCAGGCAGCAGGCGCGCAATCACAGCCGCCGCCTGATCGACCGGCACGCCGGGGAAAATGGTCGGCGCGGCGGTGCGACCGAATTTCAGCCCGTCGTCGGAGCCCAGGGGATTCAGAAAGCTCTGTTCAAGTTCCAGATGCGTATGGACGAATGCCGGTCCGACGCCGATGCTGAGATTGTCGGTCAGTCTGTACGCGACGGTGGGCTGAAACCAGAACGACTCCAGCCGCACGCGCGTGCCCGCAAAGCGGCCCACGAACTTCGTCAGGTTCGGGTCGGAGTCGTTGAAGTTGGTGGAGTTTGCCGAGAGACCGAAGGGGGTGAAGACACCGAATCCGAGGGTGATCCTGCGGGAAACCTGCGCGCTCGCATACAGATTGGCGAGCGGAATGAAATGGGGCTTGATGGATTGGGAATAGCCATTGGCAGGCACCACCTGCCCGACGGGAGTCGACGACGGGGTATAGCGGAACAGGCCGACGACCACGGCCGAATCCATCTGCATGTGGGCGCCGGGCTGGAACGCGATGCCGGCCGGATTATAGAAGATTGCCGAACCGTCATCGGCCGTTGCGATGAAGGCCGTGCCCATGCCGGCGGCACGAGCGCCTAACTCGCTGATGGAAAAAGCGGATCCGTAACAAAGCCCCGCCACGCCGATGATGGAACCGAAACTCAGCAGAAACCGGCGAAGAACGAGAGAGGGAAAGCGCGGGCGGCGTGAGTTCCCCGGATTAGTGTTCGGTTGTTTCTCCATTCGGCTTCCCCATACATTTCCGTGATCGCAGGAGCTCGCGGACCCGCATGTGGTTCCGGAGATGATGCCGCCGCTTTTTACAGCGGCTGGAAAGCACCGCACCCTCCCTGGAAGAAAGGACTGATTAGTACGCAGCTTAGTACCCCGCGAGCTGGTACTGTGAAGGGATTCTAACATAAGGACAAAGGGGTTTCCATAAAGAGTGCGTTTCCGGGCATTAACGTGTCGTTGGATTATGAGGCATCGGGGGAAGTCACGCCGGGCCGGGCGAACACCAGGCGAAATTCGCCGCACGCGGTGCAACCCGGCGCCTTCGGGCCTCATCCAAAGTGTTGTTGGAGTATAGGTAAAGAGCGAGGGTCGAGTTCAGAACACCTGTGTTAATATAGAAGCTCGGGAGTTGTGTGCAATTGCCGTGGCTATATAGCTCAGTTCAGCCCACGACTCCTGTCGTTGGGCCTTCCAAAAGACAAAAGCAAAAGAGATGACTGGTTTCGGCGCGCTTCTTTTTACCCCCATGATTTTCAAGACGAAAGAAACAGTTTCGGCAGGGAGCGTGATTCGCCATGGCGCATGATGATGACGATCAATTTCTCCGTGAAGCTCCCGTAGGCATCAACTTCGAAGAAGAAGCGACGAAATTCTTCGATCCGGAAGCCGAAGCCGACTTCCTTCATCCCCATCAGCAGGCAGTTGAGGAGTCGATCTACACCGATGACCCCGTTCGGGTCTATCTGCGCGAAATGGGGGCGGTTCCGCTCCTCACGCGCGAAGGCGAAGTGGACCTTGCCCGGCGGATGGAGCGCGGCAAACTGCGGATGCAGAAGGCGATCAGCCGATCCGCGCTGGTGCAGCTCGCCGTCGTGGAGCTTGCCGAACAGCTCAAGAAGAATCCGGACGACCTTGACAACATGGTCGATATCGGCGGCGATATCGAGGAAGGGACTCCCGCCGACACCAGAAAGCGCGCCGATATTCGCGCGACCTTTGTAGAAATTCAGAACGCGCACCGGAAGCAGGCGCAACTGCAGGACAAGCTGGAAGCTGCCGCCCCGGGCACGAACAAAAAAGCGCGCCGGAAGCTGCAGATGAAGCTGTATCGCGCGCTGGTGGAAACGTCGCTAGCGATCCGGCACGTGCCGTGGGTCTCGAGCAAATGGCGCGAATTCACCCGCGAAATCGAACGCGCGGTGGACGAGCTGAACCATCTGGACCGCGAGCTGAAAAAGCTGGAGGCGAAGAGCAGCGCTGCCCAGCAGCCCCGCATCCGGGAACTGAAACGTGAGATCAAGAAGCGCGAGGTCAGCGCGGCGGCGTCTCTTGAAGAGTTGAAGCACACCCTGACGGTGATTCGCCATGGCGAGCAGGAAGCCGAGCGCGCCAAGAAAGATCTGGTGGAAGCCAATCTTCGGCTGGTTGTCTCCGTCGCCAAGAAGTACGTCAACCGCGGCCTGCATCTTCTCGATCTCATCCAGGAAGGCAACATCGGCCTGATGCGCGCGGCGGA
>CAZXCO010001075.1:0-18960 GCA_964639095.1 uncultured Solibacteraceae bacterium | reverse complement strand
AGCCGAGACCCGTCCAGAACGCTTCAAGGTCTGCTGGAAGCGGCGCGCCTCCAGAGACAACGCAGCAGAACTTCCATCCGAAAAACCGGTGTACGTTACGGAAACGCCACCACCGCAGCGGCCAGGGCTTCCCGATCGCGGTTTCGGCTCCTGCTGCTTCAGGAAAGCGATGGACGATGGAGGTCCGAAGAAGTTCGAGTTGTCGCGGCACGGCAACGAGAATCGTGACGCGCCGGCGCCGCAATTGCCGGCTGACTTCCTGTGGGGTAGCAGAGGGAATGAAAACAACCGATGCGGGAATAAGGGGCGGAATAAACGTGGTCAGCGCCTGTCCGAAGAGATGGCTCATCGGCAGCAGATTCAGGATACGGATCGGTGCGAAGGGACGCACGTACTTCAGATACGGCCGGAATTCATCTTCAATCGGCCTGAGATTCGCCGCCAGATTACGGTGTGTGATCACCACGCCCTTCGGTTCAGCCGTCGTTCCTGAGGTGAAAACGATTTCGGCCACATCATTGCTTTCCAGCGGAACCGGCTCGAGCGGCGTGGCGGTCCGTGTATTCTCAATTTCCGATAAACACCATACCTGCGCGCCTGACGTGTCGGCATCGAAAGGAGGAACCCGATCACCTCGCAAGAGCAGACGCGCCTGCACGGTATGCACAATGCGATTGCAGAAGCTCACTGAAGATTGAGGATCCACCGGGACAAGCGCAATCCCTTCGAGAATGGCGGCCCAGAGCGCGGCAATCCATCCGGCACGGCTTTCGGACCAGATCACTACCTTGTCGCCCTTTCGCATGCCGGCGGAGCGAAGCCTGCTCCGCAGCCCGTCAGCCATCAATGCAACGTCACGATAGCTCCAGGTCCAGCCGCGGTAGCCGTCATCCTGGATAATGAACTCGCCGGGGATTTCGGCTAACCGTTTCAGGAACGCCGGAAGCTCGCTGGGATGCTGCGGGCCGGCATGGGGCAGGGGAGCCGGCGTGTCAAGGGGCAGTACGACAGACATCAGCGTTCCATCAAGCGGCTCGGGAGGGTCCGCTGGAAAGGCTGTTATAGTGCTCGAGGCATTCACGCTCACGGCCGCGAACCACGCGCCTGCCACGAAGAGGCCCCTGGTGGGCTGTCACGATCGTCGACTGGTGCTCGCCCCCTGCTCCATCCCAATAGATAACCACCCAGTCATTGGTCTTGCCCAATTCGTGTGCACGGGCAGTATTGGAAAACAGTGCCGAGTAATGACGCGGACCCCGGACGCTATGAAGTACGGGCAGCCATGCCTCGCCCTTCGGATTGAATCGCCGCGGCGCAATCTTACGCAGGCGGCCCGCTGCCGCTGATTCGCGATACTCCCGGTCAATATCGAGAAGTTCCGGAACAGGGACCTCCGGCGCGGTGAGCGCGGGAAACGGACGGACCCGCCCCAGCCGGCTGGCGAGAGAGTCGATGATTCCGGCGATGCGCTTTTCGCCGAATCCTGCGATAGTCTTCAGCCGGCCGTCGTGCGCAGCAGCCTCCAGGCCCTCGAGCGAATTGATCCCGAGATCTTGATGGACTCGCTTCGCCTGTATGCGGCCGATTCCCGGAACCGACATCAGGATCTCCAGCGGGTCCATCTCACCGCGCAAACGCTCGAGCATCGGCAGCCGCCCCGTCACGATCAGGCTGCGGACGGCAGCCGCAATCCGGGCGCCCACTCCGGGCAATTTGCACAGACCGTCGATGCCCTCCCGCTCGTAAAGCTGCGAAACCGGCTCACTCAGGTGGCGCACAGCCATGGCCGCACGCCGCCATGCCGCAACACGGTAGATATCCCCACCCCGTTCGTTCAGGATTCTGGCAAGTTCGTCCAGACGCTGTGCAATCTGCTCGTTGGGCGCCATTTGCAGCCCCGCTTCACTTCGTCTGCAACTCCGGGAAACGCGCTTTCGCGGCCACTCCCGCGGCGAAACCAATCAGCACGCCCGGATTCACCACCTGCGGCAGCCAAAAGTGCCCCTTCACGCGTTTTACGCCGGGTACAGAGCGAATCTCTTCCAATATGCGGCGCCGGTCGGCGCGTGCCAGTTTGCTTTTCAGCGTCACAACGCCGCGGCGAACCTGCACCTCCACCTCATGCGGATGAGGCGACAAGTGCCCCATTCGGCTTCTGACACGCTCGATCAGGATGTCGTCTTCAACAGCCCCTTCCGGCACAACTTCAGCGGCGGCCCGCGCCGCGAGGCCGCGCATCCGGTTGGCCAGGTCTTTCCCGTGTTTCGCAATGGTGATTTCGCCGTGGTGCAGCAGGCCTGTCGCCTCGCCGATCATCCGGCTCCGCCGGGCGCGTCCACGGTCCGGGTCACAGAGATACATCAGCCCGGCTCCCAGCCCGATACCTGCGGCTAAAACCGCGATATCTTCTCCCATGCGCCAATACGCATAGTGGCGAATCGCAGCCTTCAATATTTTGTTCATGATCCCTCTCCGCTGTGGAATTCGGAGCATCTGTTTGACCACTCCGGATGCTATCCCTTCACGCAGATGAGTGGCTCCAGCCTCGCAACACGCCGGGAGAGACCCGCGCCCTCCGCCGCTTCGACCACTGCGCTGACATCCTTGTACGCTCCCGGTGCTTCTTCGGCGATCCCACGCATTGAAGGGGAGCGGATCAGAATACCGCGCTCCGCGAGCTCATCGACCAACTCTCTCCCGCGCCAGTGCTTCGTCGCCTTTGTCCGGCTCATCTGGCGTCCGGCGCCATGGCAGGAGGAGCTGAACGAGCGTTTTTCACCTGCCGGCGTGCCCACCAGAATGTAAGATGCGGTGCCCATTGTTCCTCCGATCAGAACCGGTTGGCCCATGGCGCGAAGCGCCTCGGGCAGGATGGGATGATTCGGGCCGAGTGCGCGAGTAGCTCCCTTCCGATGCACGAACAAACGCTTCGTTTTTCCGTCGACGACATGTTCTTCGACTTTGCAGGTGTTATGGGAAACATCGTAGAGAACCGTCAGGTGAGCGGCAGGGACGACCTCCGCGAACGCCCGCCGAACCAGATCTGTGATGATCTGGCGATTCGCCAGGGCGCAATTAATGCCTGCGCGCATCGCGCCCAGATACTCTTCGCCGAGCGGTGACAGGATGGGAACGCAGGCCAGTTCGCGGTCAGGAAGCTCGATTCCGTAATGCTTTGCCTGAAGAACCATTTCCCGCAGAAACTCCGTACCGATCTGATGGCCGAGGCCGCGCGAGCCGCAATGAATGCTGACGACGATGTCATCCGGATGAAGACCGAAGACTTCCGCCGCCTGAGCGTCGAAGATCTCTGTGACGTGCTGGACTTCGAGGTAGTGATTTCCCGAGCCGAGGGTTCCCATTTCGCGCCGCTGCCGGTTTTTTGCAAATTCGGAGACTGTCTCGGGCCGCGCCCCCTGCATGCATCCGTTCTCTTCGGTCCGGCAAAGATCAGCCTCCTCTCCATAGCCGCGGCGCAGCGCCCAATGGGCTCCGCCTTCGAGCATTTCATCCAGCTCGGAATCGGTGAGGTGAAGCAATCCCTTGCTTCCGACTCCCGCCGGAATATGACGGTAGAGGGCATCAGCGAGGGGTCGCTTCACCGGAGCGACATCGTCGGCCACGAGGCCGGTAAGCAGCGTTCGGACGCCGCATGAAATATCGAATCCAACGCCACCGGCAGAGACGACTCCGCCTCGTTCCGGATCGAAAGCGGCCACGCCTCCGATCGGAAAGCCGTATCCCCAGTGCGCATCCGGCATGGCATAGGCCGCCTGCTCGATGCCCGGCAGGCTGGCGACATTCGTGACCTGCTCACGGACTTTTTCGTCCATTTCGCGAATCAGCTTGTCTGTGGCATAGATGATCGCAGGAACCTGCATGGAGCCCGATGGCTCGATGCGCCATTCCTGGTCCGATATCCGTTGCAATGAGTTCGTGTCCATAACAGCTCACACATCGACCACGCACTGGGCAACCCACTCGCCCCTGGCGTTTCGCATCACAGCTAACTCCGTGCAGGTTGCGCCTTTGATCTCGACTGCCGGCTCGTGACGCGCTGGGTTCACCGATTCCCCGGATGCGACTCCACGCAGATGATGCCCCTGAATGGCGACATCGAAGGAACCGAAAATCAGATGGTTCGCCGACATTTCGTAAATCAGCGCGTTCAGCCAGTCGATCAGCAAGATGTCGTCATCGGGCGCTTCACGTTCGATCGTGACGCTGCGGTCGGGCGCCACACGCACCGGATCGGTAACGACCGCGGTCAGTGCGACCGCTGCCTGACCGAAAGCCTCCGCCTTCGTCGGGCCGATTCCCCGAACGCCGATATCCGCACCGTGTGAGAAATGTTCCCAACGCGGCTTTGCCGCCGGCCCGCTCGCGGCGCCGGCAGTCATGACTCGCGCCCCGCCCAATCGAGCATCAGACGCTCCCGCTCGCTGGCTGTTGTTCTTGTCCCGAACGGCTTTCCTTCCCGATCGAGAATTGATTTCATCCATTGCACTTCCGGCGCTCCGGCCTCCACGAGACGGAACCGATAACTTCGAAGTACCGTCATCTCCATCCGAACGAGGCTGTTCGCCGCGCCATCCAGGGTCACGCAGTACATCAGGACCAGCTCAGACCGGTATTCCTCATAACCGCCGATTCCTTCGTAATCGTTGATGAAGTCACCACATCCATAAAGGATTGGCTTGCTTCGATGGACTTCAATGGCTTTCCGGTGATGCGCCGAATGGCCATGAATGATATCGGCCGCGCCGCAATCGATCAACTGGTGAGCGAATGCTCGTTGGGCGGGCGGAATCTCATAGCCCCAATTTCCACCCCAGTGGACCGAAGCGACCACGATGTCTTCGCTTCTCCTCCCGGCAAGAATCTGTTTCGACACACGCTCCGCTGTTTCGGTGCTGAGGTCCGGGAGAAACCAGATTCCGCATTGTGCTTCGGCTGCGCTCCACGAGGAGGGTGCGCCGCAGTCGGCCACAGCAAATGCGAATATCAGGATTCTTCTGCTTCCGGCGCAAATCACGGCGGGACTCAAAGCTCCAGCGAGATCCAGGCCTGCCCCGGCCGTCCTGATGCCCGCGCTCCGGAGCGAACTCAGAGTCTCCGCCAGCCCGGCACGGTTCCAGTCCAGCACGTGATTGTTTGCAAGACCGCAGCAATCAATCTTCGCCGTAGTCAGGCAGGGCACGTTCGCCGGGTGCATCCGGTAGTTGATGCCTTTCGGCGCGTACGCGTCGCTGGTCGTGACGCCGGTTTCCAGATTGATGATGCGGGCAACTGGCGCGAGGCGATCGAGTTCCGCAAGAGCGTCGCCCCAGATATAAGCGAAATCCGCACGGCGCGGAATCGGGCCGTGTGCCCTTTCCGCCATGGCGACGTATTCCTGAGCGGAGTCAACCCAGGGTTCATACAGTTCCGGTCTCGAGGGATGAGGAAGAATCTGATCGATGCCTCTGCCGGTCATGACATCGCCGCAGAGGAAGAGCGTGACCGGATTGACGTCCATGCCCCGGAACGGGCAATTCCGGTTCCTGCCATACATCAATCGCGAGTCGAGCCATGGCTCTCTCTGGCGTCGAGACGTGCGTCATTTGCCTCAGTGGTCGCGCGGTTTCCCCCAGCGGTGGGTGGCTTGCTCGCAGAGGCGCGACGTGAGGAGAATCACTGAAGAAAAGCCGAGGATTATTCGCGATCACCAGTTGCATTGGTCATTATGATCTCCGGAAATGACTGGAGATTCGCAGACTTTTCGGGCACTGGAACAGTCGCTCCGAACAGTCCCGTCTCGTTCGTGAGATCGAAGGAAGAAGCCTCGCCAGCGTTCGCCGGTACATCCATAAATGCCGAGTAAATGTTAGAAAACGTACGGGTCAGCAGCCCGGAGAGGCATCCGCAGAAGTTCCGAGCCCGCCTCCCGGACCATGAGGTTGCATCATCCAATTCGATTCGGTTCCAATCAGAATGGAAGGCCGCATTCGGATGCAAGGCGGCGATCCGGCGGATAATGAACCGCCTTGTGGGCGAGAAAGAGCGGAAAGGCGGTCACAAATAGGTACTGAAAATCGTATCGAGCATTGCCCCCGCGAAAGCACGGGGCAAACACCAGCAGAAGGGCGGCTACGCGTCGTTATTGAGGACGTCTCTCCGATAATCGATGGCGGGCGCTTTCCCGTCAAGCGAACGATCGGAGAGCCGGTGAATGTGGAGGCTGCGGTCTTCGCGGACGGTCACGATGCTATTTCGTGTCAGGTTCTGTACAAATTCCCGGACGAAACAGACTGGCATTGTCTTCCGATGACGCCGATTGGCAATGACCGATGGCGCGCGGTGTTTCGAGTTTCGCGGCTGGGCCGCTATTCTTATACCGTTGAAGGATGGATCGACCGGTTCAAGACCTGGCGCGCGGATCTGAAAAAGCGAATCCAGGCGGGGCAGGATCTGAAGCCGGAACTGATCATTGGAGCCGGCTTCGTCAGTGAGGCGTCCGAACGCGCCACAGGTGAAGAAGCGGCGCAACTCCGAAAGTGGGCCAACGCTGTTCGGAAAGGTGACATTGACACAGCGCTTTCCGATGAGCTCTTCGCGCTGATGCAGGCGTGGCCCGACCTGGCGCTTGCTACGCGTTTTGATCGTGAGGTGACGGTCTGGGCCGAGCCGGCAAAAGCGCGATTTTCCACCTGGTATGAATTATTTCCGCGCTCCGCGTCCAGTGGTGTATCGCGGCACGGGACTTTCCGGGATTGCGAAGCACGTCTTCCCTATGTCGCCGGCATGGGATTCGACGTTCTGTACTTGCCGCCCATTCACCCGATCGGGGAAACCTTCCGGAAGGGGCGGAACAACGCACAGAGAGCGCAGCCGGGAGATCCGGGAAGCCCCTGGGCGATCGGCAACAGGGAAGGCGGCCATACGGCCATCCACCCGGATCTGGGAAGTCTGGAAGATTTTCAATCGCTTGTATCCCGGGCGCGAGAGTCTTACCTGGAGATCGCGCTGGATATGGCATTCCAATGTTCAGCGGACCATCCCTGGGTGCATGAGCACCCCGAATGGTTTCGTAAGCGGCCGGACGGAACCATTCAGTACGCAGAAAATCCACCGAAGAAATATCAGGACATCTATCCGCTCGATTTCGAAACCCCGCAGTGGCGGGAGCTATGGACAGCGTTGAAAGAGATATTTGAATTCTGGATCGGGCAGGGCATTCGAATTTTCCGCGTGGACAATCCCCACACGAAGGCGTTTCCGTTCTGGGAGTGGGTGATCGGGTGCGTTAAAGACAAACACCCGGACGTCATTTTCCTCGCGGAGGCGTTCACCCGGCCGCACGTGATGGAGCGTCTCGCGCGGCTGGGCTTTTCGCAGTCCTATACTTATTTCTCCTGGCGTAACACGAAGAGCGAAATCACCAGCTATTTCACCTATCTGAATCAGGCTCCGCTGCGCGATTATTTTCGACCCAACCTCTGGCCGAACACGCCGGATCTTCTGCCGGAAGTTCTCCAGGTGGGAGGGCGTCCGGCATTCATGGTGCGGCTGCTCCTTGCGGCGACGCTCGGCGCCAATTATGGAATCTATGGACCGGCGTTCGAGCTTGTGGAGAACACAGCTCGCGAGCCAGGCAGCGAAGAGTATCTCGATTCCGAAAAGTATGAGCTGAAGCAATGGGATATCCATTCCCGCGCCAGTCTGAAAGACTTCATCGCGCGGGTCAATCAGATCCGGCGGGAGAACAGCGCTCTTCAGAACGACCACAGCCTGAAGTTCCACGAGACCGACAATCCGAACCTGATCTGCTACAGCAAGACCGCAGAGGATCCGGCCAACATCATCGTGGTTGTCGTGAATCTCGACTGGGCTCACACCCAGACGGGATGGGTGACTCTCGACATCGAGGCGCTGGGAATCGACGGGAGCCGGTCGTTCGAAGTTCATGATCTGCTGAGCGGCAGCCGCTTCCTTTGGCACGGACCGCGAGATTACGTGGAACTGACTCCGCTCAGTTTGCCGGGACACGTTCTGCGAGTGCGCCGCTGGGCGCGGACGGAGAGAGACTTTGACTACTATCTCTGAAGCCATTTTGACGGACTACGACCTGCATCTGCTGGCAGAGGGTACGCACCATCGGAGTTATGAAAAGCTGGGTGCGCATGCGGTGGAAGGGTTCGGTCAGCAGGAAGGCGCGGTTCATTTTGCTGTTTGGGCGCCGAATGCGGAATCGGTTTCTGTGACAGGCGATTTCAACGACTGGACACCCGGTGCGTCTCCCATGCAATTGAGGCCACAGGCGGGCGTCTGGGAGACGTTTGTGCACGGACTGGGCAGCGGCGCCTGCTACAAGTACCACATCGTCTCCCGTTACAACGGTTACGAGGTCGATAAGGCGGACCCCTACGCGTTTTATTCGCAGCTGCGGCCTGGGACGGCTTCGCGCGTATGGAATCTCGCTTCGTACCAGTGGCGCGATTCGGACTGGATGAAGAACCGTTCCTCCTCTCCGATGGCGCAACCGATGTCGATCTACGAAGTGCATGCGGGGTCGTGGATGCGCGTGCCGGAGGAAGGAAACCGGTGGATGAGCTGGCGGGAACTTGCGGTGAAACTGGCCGATTACGTCAGCGGGATGGGTTATACGCACGTGGAATTTCTGCCGGTCGCGGAGCATCCTTTCGATGGCTCGTGGGGCTATCAGGTCACGGCTTACTTCGCGCCCACCAGCCGCTTCGGAACGCCTTCGGATTTCATGTATCTGGTGGATCATCTGCACCAGCGTGGGATTGGCGTGATTCTGGACTGGGTTCCGGCGCATTTCCCGGCAGATGAGCATGGGCTGGGATATTTCGACGGGACGCATCTTTATGAACACGCGGATACCCGCCAGGGCATGCAGCAGGAATGGAATACCCTGGTCTTCAATTACGGCCGAACGGAAGTCAGAAATTTTCTGATCAGTAACGCGCTTTTCTGGATGGAGAAATACCACGTCGACGGCGTCCGGGCGGACGCCGTGGCATCGATGCTCTATCTCGACTACGCAAAAAAAGCCGGCGACTGGCTCCCGAACCAGTATGGCGGGAAAGAGAATATCGAAGCGATCGAGTTCCTGCGCGAATTCAATGAGCGGGTTTATGCGGAACAGCCAGGCGCCATGACGATCGCGGAGGAATCGACGGCGTGGCCGATGGTCTCGAAACCAACCTGGCTGGGCGGGCTCGGATTCGGTTTCAAGTGGAACATGGGCTGGATGCACGACACCCTGGAGTACATGTCGAAGGATCCGGTCTATCGCAGTTACCACCATAATCAGCTTTTGTTCAGCCTGATGTACGCATTCAGCGAGAACTTCATCCTGCCGTTCTCACACGATGAAGTTGTGTATGGCAAAGGATCAATGATCCGGAAGATGCCGGGCGACGACTGGCAGCGTTTTGCCGGCCTCAGAGTGCTTTACGGGTATATGTTCGGGCATCCGGGAAAGAAGCTGCTGTTTATGGGCAACGATTTTGGCCAGTGGAACGAGTGGAATCACGATACAAGTCTGGACTGGCACTTACTCGAAGACGTCCCGAATAGAGCCCCGCACCATAAGGGACTGCAGCGGTGGGTGAGAGATCTCAACACGTTCCTGCGGGGCGAACCGGCTCTGTATGAGATGGATGCCGACCCCGCGGGATTCGAATGGATCGACTGCAATGATGTCAATCGGAGTGTCATCAGCTTTCTGCGCAAGGGGCGGCTGGAAGGCGAAGTGCTTCTCTTCGTCTGCAATTTCACTCCGGTGACACACCGCAATTACCGGCTCGGTGCGCCCGAAGGTGGGTTCTGGGCGGAAGTTCTGAATGGCGATGCGCTTCTTTATGGCGGGAGCGGGCAGGGGAATATGGGCGGGGTGGAGGCCAGTCCTCTGCCGGTCCATGGGCGTTCCTGGTCACTGAGCATCACGGTCCCGCCGCTCGCGACGGTGGTTTTCAAGCGGGCGCGCCGGTAAAGGATGAGGAAGCGATAAGCAAGCGATGAGCCGCCGTCCGGGCAGTAACTCCGATCCCCTGTGGTACAAGGATGCCATCATCTATGAACTGCATGTCAAGGCGTTCCATGACAGTAACGCGGACGGGATCGGCGATTTTCAGGGCTTGATGCAGCGACTGGAATATTTGCAGAACCTCGGTGTCACCTGCATCTGGCTTTTGCCTTTTTTCCCGTCACCGCTGCGCGATGACGGTTATGACATCGCCGATTATATGAACGTCCATCCGAGCTACGGCACCATGGACGATTTCAAGGGCTTCCTCGCAGCGGCTCACGAGCGGGATCTGCAGGTGATGATCGAGCTTGTCATCAATCACACTTCCGATCAACACCCGTGGTTTCAGGCGGCACGGAATGCTCCGCCTGGTTCTCCGGAGCGCGATTACTACGTCTGGAGCGATTCGGATCAGAAGTACAAAGATGTGCGGATTATCTTTACGGATACCGAGAAATCGAACTGGACATGGGATCCGGTGGCGCAGGCATATTTCTGGCACCGTTTTTTTTCGCACCAGCCTGATCTCAACTTCGATAATCCGCAGGTTCTCGAGGAAGTGTTGAAAGTGATGCGCTTCTGGCTGGATATGGGGGTGGATGGACTGCGTCTGGATGCGATCCCCTACCTGGTGGAGCGCGATAACACAAGCTCCGAAAACCTTCCGGAGACGCATTCCATCATCCGCAAGATCCGCGCTGCGATGGATGAGGGATATGCCAATCGCATTATCCTCGCGGAAGCGAATCAGTGGCCCAGTGATGTGCGGCCGTACTTCGGCGAGGGCGACGAATACCACATGGCGTTTCACTTTCCAGTGATGCCGCGCATTTACATGGCATTGCGGCAGGAGGACCGGCTGCCGATCGTCGACATCATGACCCAGACGCCGGACATACCCGACACCTGCCAGTGGGCGTTGTTCCTGCGCAACCACGACGAGTTGACACTCGAAATGGTGACAAACGACGAACGGGACTACATGTATCTTGCCTACAGCGCCGATCCGCGTACCCGCATCAATCTCGGAATTCGCCGCCGGCTCGCTCCGCTGATGGATAACAACCGGAGGAGAATCGAACTGCTGCACAGCCTCCTGTTCTCGCTGCCGGGCACGCCGATCATCTACTACGGCGATGAAATCGGGATGGGCGATAACGTCTATCTCGGCGATCGCAACGGTGTCCGCACGCCCATGCAGTGGAATCCGGACCGCAACGCGGGATTCAGTCGCGCGAATCCGGCGAGGCTCTATAGTCCGGTGATCATGGATCCGGTGTGGGGGTACGAAGCCGTGAATGTGGAGGCGCAACAGAGCGACCCTTCGTCGCTGCTCAACTGGATGCGCAACATGATTGCGCTGCGGAAGCTTTTCAGTGTGTTCGGCCGCGGCAGGCTGGAATTCCTCGCGCCGCCGAATCGCAAGATCCTGGCATATGTACGAAGCCTGGGCGATGAGCGGATTCTCTGCGTGACGAACCTTTCGCGATACGCGCAGCCGGTGGATCTGGATCTGAAGGAGTTTGCCGGCATGACGCCGGTTGAGATGGTGGGTTATGTGGAGTTTCCGCGCATTTCGAACGAGCTGTACCGGCTGACGCTGGGGCCCTATGGATTCTTCTGGCTGGAACTGCATGAGACACCGGAATCAGCGAAACCGGCAGCGGAACTGGCGGTAAAGGTGGAGGCGGAGTTGGATGTATCACAGGGTTGGGCCGGCGTAATTCCCGAACTGGAGAAGTCGACACTGCCGGAGTATCTGCCGAAGCAGAGATGGTTCGGCGGCAAGTCCCGCCAGATTCAGAAAGTGCGGGTACTGGACTGGGCGGAGTTCGGGAGCGCACAGCCCGAAAGGCCGTTGGGCGCGGTGGGGGAAAGCGCGGCGATGATGTTCCTTGAAGTGAATTATGAGAAGGGCGGCGCGGAAGAATACTTTGCGCCCTTCCTGATTCGCGATGGAGCGCTGGTCGATGCGCTCCTGGATGACGCATTCTGTGCCGCGCTTCTGACTCTACACGAACTTCCGACGCACAGCGGAAAGATTACGGGCAAGATCGCCGCGGCGGCTCCATCGGTCGCGATCCGGCGCAGTTCGGCAGAGCAGAGCAACTCTTCGATTATTTATGAAGACCGGCTGATTTTGAAGCTGTTCCGGCGACAGCAGGTGGGCCCGAATCCCGACATCGAGATTGGGCGTTATCTAAGCGGCCTGGCAGGCTTTGACCGCATTCCACGCTTCGAAGGCTCTATTGAGTACCTGCGCAATGGGGAGCACCACACGGATCTCGCCATCGTGCAGGGATTCGCGGCGAATGAAGGAGACGGCTGGGTGTGGACGACGGATGAACTCGAACGATACTACGAAGCGGCGGCCCACATGACGTTGCCATCGACCGTGGAGTCGGCGCGCGATCACGTGGGTGCGTATCTGGAGGGAGCCTCGGTACTCGGACGCCGGACGGCGGAACTGCATCTGGCGCTGGCGGCGTCGAACGATCCGGCGTTCGCTCCTGAACCGTTCACCGCCAAAGAGATTGACGCAGTGGGCGCGCGGATGCGGGAAGAGATCGCCCAGGCGTTTACGCTTCTGAAAGCGACTTTGTCCCGCCTTCCGGACAATTCGATCGAGATGGCCGGCCTTGCGCTTGGCCGTCAGAAGCGCATTACCGACCGCCTCACTCTGCCGTGGCAGGGGCGCGATTACGGCAAGCGCACGCGCATCCATGGTGATTACCATCTGGGACAGGTTCTGCGCACAAAGAATGATTTCGTGATTCTCGACTTCGAAGGCGAGCCGGCGCGACCGCTCGAACAACGGCGTGCAAAGTACACGCCCCTGAGAGATGTGGCTGGTATGCTGCGTTCGTTCAGCTATGCGGCGAATTCGACGCTCATGGCGTACACGACCCGTCACCCGGACGATATGGCTTCCCTCGAGCCATGGGCGCGGCTGTGGGAGCAGACGGTGGGCACGGAGTTTCTCAACGCGTATCGCGAAACCGCGGCGTCCGGCAGGATCCTGCCCGAGGCGGATGACGACTTTCGCAGGGTGCTTGATGCCTGTGTGATCGAGAAGACAATCTACGAATTGACATACGAACTCAACAACCGGCCGAACTGGATACGGATTCCGCTGGCTGGGATTCTGGCACTGCCGGCGTAACGTATGGGCGAACCGGATGCTGAACAGATCGGCGCGGCAGACCTTGTGGTCGGCCTTGTCCCCGCCCAGCAGGAAGGGCCGGTGATGGCGCAGGCCATCGCTCAGATTGTCGAGTCAGTGCCTGCTTCTCAGGCTGTGCTGCTTCATCCGCCTTTTACGGCAAATGGCGCTGCGCCGCTTGCCGCCAACGCACATTGGAGAGTGATTGCCGATGCGCGGCTGGGGCAGGATCGAACCGCACTCGCGCAGAGCCTCGGCGACAGCTTCCGCGCGGTATTCGATACGACGCTCAGATCCGGCGCGCGCGTATGTGCGGTGATCGCGTCCGACCTTTCGAGCGCCAGCGCCGGATGGGTGGAACCACTGCTGCATCCGGCCGCCGAGAAGCACTTCGATCTGGTAGCGCCGTGTTACGCACGTCACCCCTTTGAAGGGCTCATCAATCGGGCAATTGTCTATCCTCTGGTGCGCGCGCTTTATGGAAAGAGGATTCGAAACCCGCTGGGGCCGGATTTCGGGATCTCCAGCACGCTGCTCGAACGAATGGCCTCCGGTTCGAGAACGCGTGTGCACCCCCTTGCTTCACTTGCGGCCGAAGCAGCGACCGGGAACATGAAAATCTGCCAGTCACATCTCGGCCAGCGCGTATTTCCACGCCCGGACTGGCCGAATCTGAGTTCGGTGCTGGCGCAGGTGCTGGCGCCGCTGTTTCTGGATATGGAAAGATATGCTCCGCACTGGCAGCGCGCCCGCGGTTCCCAGCCGATACCGGAATTCGGTGAGCCGATGTTCGTGTCGGGTCCCGAAACCGCAGTGGAAGTTTCGCGATTGATCGAATCGTTCAGCCTCGGCGCACGGGATCT
Organism: uncultured Solibacteraceae bacterium; assembly: GCA_964639095.1. GTDB lineage: Bacteria > Acidobacteriota > Terriglobia > Bryobacterales > Bryobacteraceae > BOG-234. The sequence continues at coordinate 4,898 of CAZXCO010001075.1, read as the reverse complement.
GCCGGAGGTATGGGGCATGATTCTGCCGCCTTCAACGCTGGTGGAGTTGCGGCGCCTGGCCCGCCGGGAGGCCGCCGGGTTCCGGATGCCGGACGAAACCTGGGCGAAGGTCATTTACGATTTCGCACTCGCCTTCAGACTGCGCACGATCAATCGGGACCAGATGCTCCGTGCGCTGACACCGATTTACCTCGGATGGGTGGCATCCTACGCGCTCGAACTCGAAAATGCATCGCCGGACGCCGTCGAGCAGCGGCTCGAAAGGCTGTGCGTCGCCTATGAGAACGCCAAATCGTACCTCATGGCGCGATGGCGGTGGCCGGATCGTTTCAACCCGTAGCTATGGAAAGGAGAACCTTTATGTGGGATCAGGTCGGAGAAACATTACGACAATCGACAGTGCGGGTGATGAGCCAGTTCGCGAACCTGCTCCCGGGAATGGTGGCTCTCATTGTCGCTCTGATTTTTTTCGCGGCGCTGGCATGGGTCGTATCGTTCCTGCTGCGCCGCTTCCTGACCGGCGTGGGCTTCGATGAGCAGTTGAAACGGTGGGGTCTGACAGGGGTCGCTGACTGGTCGCCGCAGGAAAGCCCGACGTTGCTGGTGACGCGGGTCGTCGCGTGGTCGATCGTGCTCTTTGGATTCATATTGGGGCTGGCCGCATTCGACGCAAGCCTGACGTCACGTCTGGCGTTCAACCTTTTCGCATACGTACCAAACGTGGTGGCTGCGGTGTTGCTGATCATCGCGGGCAGCATTCTCGCGCGCTATCTGGCGCGTAACGTACTGATCGAAGGCGTGAACATGAATTTCCAGTACGCGCGTCTGCTGAGCGTCGGTATCAAGTGGATGGTCATGGTGCTCACTGCAGCGATGGCTCTCGACCATCTGCACATCGGTACAGGCATTGTGCAGATCGCGTTTGCGATTCTCTTCGGCGGCATAGTCTTCGCGCTGGCGCTCGCCGTAGGACTGGGCGCCAAGGAGATGGTAAGCCGGTCGCTGGAGCGCGAGTCAGAGCGCGTGGCTGCGAACGCCGATGCCGAAGAACCCTTCCGGCACCTCTGACAGGCGGACGCACTCGCACGCGAAGAGATACATTCCGGCTGACCACGCCTGCGCCTCGACTCCCATCGGAGCAAGTGTCTCGCCGTGGTGCCATTCGTTGAACCCTCCGGCCTGATTCAGTTCGGTGAGCTTTTCGAGCGCCTCGGCGGCCTCCCGCAGCCTGCCGCACTTCACCAGAGCCGCCACATAAAAGCCGCCTATGAACGGCCACACACCTCCGTTGTGATAGCGGTGCGGCACGTTCAGCACTCCGTAGTAGTCGCGCCAGTCCGAGTCGCCCGGCCGGATGACTGGAGTGAGGCTGCGGATCGGTACAGATGCCATGCGATGACGCTGAATGAAGTCGAGGATCTTTTCAGCTTTTGATTCATCCGCGACGCCTGCAAGTATTGCAAGCAGATTTCCGAGTGAGTCGAACCATTCGCCGACGGCCCGAAAGCCGAGCCAGGGCAGATAATATTGCTCGCCCGCCAGATGGCGTTTTACGGGCAGCCATCTTTTCCGGCCGAGCGAGTCCTGATCGCCTTTGCTCTCCGTGCTGAACGTGTGCGAAATGTGGCGGAGCATGTTGCAGTCGCCTTGATACCAGAAATATTGATTGATTTTTGCCGCCACGCCAGCCGCGGCCGAATGCCTGCCGGCGGCGTGCAGGGCGAGGACATAGAGGCAATTGAGGTAGAGGCCTTTTCCCCGGGTACAGAACAGATCCTGCCAGTCGGCGCCTTCCTGCATGCTGATCATGCCGGATTGATCCACGTCGTGGCATTCATACCAGCGGAGAATCGAGGAGGTTACCGCAGGGTCGGGCGCAATCAATGAACTGCCGATGATCCACCACAGTCCTGCGTCCGCGTAGGCGCGAAAATTCGGCTTGAGCGTAGCTGAATCCACGTTATTCGGAATCTGTCCGCTTGGCGCGCGCTTGCGGCTGAGCAACTCCACGCTGGCGCGAAGGGCGCATTGGATCTGTTCATCCCTGACGAGGCGGGCGCCGAGCAGCGTGATCATGCTGTCCCGGGCCCAGACCTGGTGATGGCCGACCGCAGCCCCGGAAGCCATCAGGCCGTTCGGCGTAGAGCAGCGTTTCAGTACGTCAATTGCCCGGGCGTTGCTCATTCGCCGGCTTTTCGAGCGAGGCTTTCAACTGCCGCTAGAGCCGGAAGGAGGGCCCCAGGCACGCCGTACCGTTCCTGAAGCGCCGCGGGAATGTAAATGCGGGGAGTGCCGGTCTTCCGAATTGTTTCATCCACCAGCCGATGCGCCCATGCCGTCACGATGCCATTCATTTTGCAGATATGAGACGTGAAACCGTATCATAACGCGCCGGTTCAAATGAGGCTTAGGATTTCCGAATGCGCTTTGCGCACGGAACGGTGAGGTCTGTGCCCGTCCGGACACTTCCAGGGTGGATTTTAAAGTGGTGGAGGCGGGGGGAGTCGAACCCCCGTCCGGAAAAGCCCGAAATGAAGAGCCTACGTGCGTAGCGCGGTTCTTTTTATTCGGTCAGCGCTTCGGAGCCGGCAAAAGCAGCGCCGCACCTAGTCCGGTTGATCTCGGGTCTCGGCTCCGGACCGAAGCCTGCTCCCTATCCCGCTGAATGACGCTCACTGACCGGCCCGCGGGCTGACCGGCCGGAGCGACGCTCGCTTAGGTTTTAATTAAGCAGCGTAGGCAAACTGCATGTTATTGGCAGTTTTGTTTTTCCGATCGTTTTACGGGAGCTCGGAACCCGGCACGCCTCTCCATCGCGATTCAATCCCGTCGAAACCGTTGCGCCCCCATTCGCTATCACGATTTTAACATTCAGGCGCCTCGCGGGCCCTGGGTGCGGCTGGACGGCCCGCCGGCGGGATTTTTCAGCAACCCGATTTATCCCGCATTGCGTGCGTTCGCCGCAACTGGGTAGACTGGAACGAGGCAGTTGTAGTTCCATCGTTAATTTTTCGATCTAATCTCTATATATTGGAGGCCGCCCCCCAGTGAGCATGTGGAATAAGAAAGAAGACCCACCGGCGCCGCGCCCGGCCAGTGCGCCACCGGCGTCCGTACACGTACCAGAAATCAAAAAGGAGCCCATCCCCGTGGCATCAACCCCATTCCGTACGCCGGAATCAGACGCGCGGAGCACCGCGACGATCGGAAAGTCCGTCAAGATTGTCGGCCAGATCTTCACCAAGGAAGACCTCTACGTTGATGGCGACGTCGAGGGAACGATTGAGTCTCAGGAGAACAAAGTCACGATCGGGCCGAACGGCCGCGTGCAGGCCAGCATCCGCGCCCGGGACGTCATCATTCTCGGCCAGGTGCAGGGCAACGTCGAGACCAGCGACAAAGTGGACATCCGCAAGGACGCCAAGCTCGTCGGGGACATCACGACATCGCGTATCAGCATCGAGGATGGCGCCCTGTTCAAAGGCAGCATCGATATCCGGAAGGCGGAACCGAAGCCGGCGCCTCCGGCTCCGACTCCCGTTGTTGCGCGGCCGGCCGAGCCTGTCGCAACCGGAGTTGCCGGAGCGGCCAGCGCAACGGGAGTAAAGAGGTAACGGGCCAACGGGGCGCGCGGGTGATTCGGAAGGCCGGTTGAGGACGATGCTCCCCGAGAGGTTGCGATCCATTTTTCGCAAAGAGGGCGACCCTGTCTCTCATTCGCCCCAGTCGTCGAACCCGCAATCGAATCCTGCGCGTTCCGTTACCTCCTCCGCGGCAGGTCGCAAAGCGGGAAAGCGAGACGCGCCCATAACCCGCCAGAGCCGCGGCCTCGAACAGTTCTTCTTCAATATTCGCGATGTGGTTGGCCTCTCGGTGCTCGACTGCGCCGGCGCCAATCAGGAGAATATCGACTTTCTCATCAATCTGGGCCACAAGGTCTATTCGCAGGATCTGCTGCGCAATCTCGACGACGCGTTCGACCGCGATGTCGCCGAACAAACGAACCCGAGCCGCATCGAATATTTCCTGCGGCAGAACTTCGAATATCCGCCGGAAACGCTGGATGGCGTGCTGCTCTGGGATTCACTCCAGTTCATGAGCCCGCCGCTCCTCAACGCCACGGTGGAAAGGCTGCACGAGGTGATGCGCCCCAAATCGTATCTCCTGGCGTTTTTCACCGCCACCGAAAGGGCTGCCGAAGTGCCGTCGCATTCCTTCCGGATTGCCGACAACAAGACGATCATTCTGATGGAGCGCGATATCCGGCCGGCCGGGCAGGTATTTAATAATCGGAATCTCGAGAAACTGTTCGGGAAGTTCGAGTCGGTGAAGTTTTTTCTCACACGTGAAAACCTCCGCGAAGTGATCGTGCGCCGTTAGTCTGTCCAAAGCGGCCGCATTCCCCCGATTTCCTCTTGACTTCGCACCCTGAAACGCGCCTAATCGAAAAGTGAACAACGTGGAATCGCGCGCGATTTCCGAACGATTCACACCCGCCAAATACAGCGCCAGGAGGAACGATGCGGCCCGATTTGACCGATGCGGAACTCTGCGCGGCATTCCGGCAGGAGGGATTCATCAGCCACGCTCCCTCGACCATTCCGGTGCTGCGGCAGGCATTTCGGGCGGCGGTTGTGAGCGATATCACAGTCCTCCTCGAAGGTGAAACCGGTACGGGCAAGCAGGTCCTGGCCCGCGCCATTCATTCTCTGGACGAAAAGCGGCGATCTTTTCCTTTCGTAACCATTCACTGCTCGGCCGTCGCCGAGTCGCTGGCCGAGAGCGAGTTGTTCGGGCACCAGCGCGGCTCCTTTTCCGGCGCCGCGGGAAATCGCGATGGCCTCTTTCTGGCGGCGCAGCGCGGAACCGTTTTTCTGGACGATGTCAACGACCTTCCG
>CAZXCO010001074.1:0-7532 GCA_964639095.1 uncultured Solibacteraceae bacterium | reverse complement strand
CGTTACGGGCACATCGACGGCCGCCACGATGCGCGCCACCATGTGCAGCATTTCGCTGCGCGAAATTTTCTGGCCATCCGGATACCCGAGCACTGCGGCGACGCCCCCGCTGCTGGTGGCGACGGCGGGGAATCCTTCGGCTTCCACGATCCGGGCGCTGATGGCATCCCATGCGTTCGGAAGGACCAGTATTTCCGCACCGGAATGCAGATTGCGAAAGAGTTCGGCTTTGGCTTTTTGATCCATGACTTACTGTATCGATCCGCCACCGGCGGAGCGGGGCCTGCGGCTACGCCTGTTTCGCTTCGAGTTCCGCCCAGCGGGCATAAAGACGATCGACTTCCTGCTGCGCCGCTTCGATTTCATCGGCGGCCCGCTTCAACCGCATGGGATCGGACACTACCTCGGTCTTTTCGAGTTCCCGGCGCTTCTCGTCCAGCGCTTCCTCCGCCTTCGAAATTTTTTCTTCGATCTGCTCCCACTCGCGCGCTTCCAGCCACGTCAGCTTCTTCTTCGTAGCGGCGGGCGCCGGCGCCCGGACAGCGCGCGGAGCCGCTTTCGGGGCCGCCTTCTTCTCCGCATTGGCCTGCTCCCACTGCGCCAGCTCGGCGTAAAACTCCACGCCGCCCTGGCCGTCCATCGCGAGGATCGCGGTGGCCAGGCGGTCGAGAAGAAAGCGGTCGTGCGTCACCAGAACCATCGCGCCCGGGAAGTCGGCCAGATTGCTCTCCAGCACTTCGAGCGTGGGGATATCGAGATCGTTGGTCGGCTCGTCGAGCAGCAGCACATCGGCGGGCTGCAGCATCAGGCGCGCAATCTGGACGCGTGCCCTCTCTCCTCCCGACAGCCGGCTGAGCGGCAGATCGAGCTGTTCCGGCCGGAACAGAAAGCGCGCCGCCCAGCCGGCGACGTGCTGCGGACGCCCGCCGAAGAGCACCGTGTCGCTGTCGGGTGCGAGAGCGCGGCGCAGGGACTGACTGAAATCGATCTTGTCGCGATTCCGGTCGAAGCCGCTCTGCTCCATGTACGCAATGCGCAGACCTTCCACACGGCGCACCTCACCAGTGCCGGACTCCATTTCACCCGCGAGTATTCGCAGAAGCGTCGATTTCCCGCTGCCATTCGCCCCCAACACGCCGAGCTTCACGCCCGGACCGAGCGCGAACGTCAGGCGCTCGAAAAGCAGCCGCCCGCCCAGGCTCTTCGAAATATTTTCCGCGGCCAGCAGGCGCTTCGTCATGCGCCCTGTGGCGGTGAAGTCGATGGTGACGCTTCCGGTCTTGTTGCGGGAAACGACATCGGCCAACTGGTCCTGCAGCGCGAGCGCTTCCTGAATTCTGGCTCTGGATTTGGAGGTGCGCGCCTTCGCGCCGCGGCGCAGCCATTCGATCTCGCCCTGCACGAGATTTTCGAGCGCCTGCTGCTCTTTCTCCTGCGCGCGCAGAAATTCCGAGCGCTTCTCCAGAAACCGGCTGTAGTTCCCGGGCGCGGCAAAGAGGCCGAGCGGATAGGCCCGATTGATCTCCGCCACGCGCGTGGAGCAGTTCTCCAGAAAGTACCGGTCGTGCGTCACGAACACCGAAGCAAACGGCGCCGAAACCAGCAGCTTTTCAAGCCACAGAATCCCCTCCACGTCGAGGTGATTCGTCGGCTCATCCAGCAGCAGCGCATCCGGCTGCTCCGCCAGCGCCGCTGCAATGGCGAGCCGCTTCCGCCACCCTCCCGACAGCGTTCCGGTCTTCGCCGCCGGATCTTCAAAACCCACGCGGCTGACGATCTTCGACACCTCGAGATCCTGGTCTTCGCCGGCGCGCGCGTTCGCCGCAATCACTTCGCGGACTGTCGCCTCCGGGTCGAAGCGCGGGTCCTGCGGGACGATCGCGAGGCGGACGCCTTTTCGGACCGACACCGTGCCGTCATCAGGGCTCATCCCGCCGCCGAGAATCTGCAGAAACGTCGACTTCCCCGCCCCGTTCGGGCCAATGATGCCGAGCCGCTCGCCCTCGTGCAGGCTGAGCGAAATGTTGGAAAATACCGTGCGCGATCCGAACGATTTTCCGATCGCGTCGCAAGTCAGGAGTACAGACATTCAGGATTCTTGAAGAATGGGCAATAACACGGAACCGCCGGCGCCCGCATCCGTTTCGTCAGCGGGTTCGTCCACGTCGAGGTAACGGGTGTCGAGGAGGCGCCCCGGCTGGATGTTCGCCATCGCCGAGAGAATGTTCTCGCGGAGATGCGGGTGCTCGGATTCCCATTCGGCGATCGTGCCGCGAATGCTGCGGCGGACCGTTCCGGTCCGGAGAGAGCAACCGCAGGGCACGACGGGAATGCCCCTGCTTTCGACATAGCCGCGCGTGACCTCTTCGGTGACATAGACGAGCGGGCGAATCAGCCGGAAATCCTTCTCGCGCGAGTACGTCACTGGCGGCAGCGAGCTGAGACGCCCGGTATAGAGAATATTGCGCAGCAGCGATTCGCAGAAATCGTCCGCCGTGTGTCCGAAGGCGATGACGTTCGCGCCCATGCCCCGCGCAATCTGATAAACGGCGCGGCGGCGGAAGCGGCTGCAAAGGTCGCAGCCGTGGTCGGGCTTTTCCGTGAGCAGGCGCAGCGACGGGTTGTCGGTGTGGTAAGTCCAGTCGATCCCGAGCCCGCGAATGTACTCGCCCACCGGTTCCACCGGGCTGAGAAACTTGCCCTGCTCGACAGTGAATGCACAGACCGAAAAATCGATCGGCGCGCGCTTCTGCAGGAGCAGCAATGCTTCGAGCAGAGTGACGGAGTCTTTGCCGCCCGATACGGCGACGGCGATGCGATCGCCATCCCGGATCATTTTGAAGCGGTGAATGGCTTCACCCGTCTTGCGAAGCAGGATTTTTTCGAGATCCACTGAAAACCAGATTAACGCCCCACGGGAACGGCAGGGCGCCGTCCCTCACCAGATGTATTCCTTCGCGGCTTCCCGCTTGTCGTACCCGTCGAGCACGTGCACCACGCGGATCTTTTTCATCGTGACCGGCGACAACTGGCCGATCGGGATATACACGATGGTCCGCCCGAAGCGCGCGGCAATATTCCGGAACACCGATCGCGGCGGTTTCGCCGCCACGTAGACGACATATTTCTGGATCGAATAATCCAGCCCCGCGAGCAGCAGCCGCTCCGCCTTGGTTTCGGCGAAATCGTAATCGGGGTCAGCCCAGACATCGTACATTCTGCGCGCCGGAAGGCTCATGAGGAAGCCGCCATACTCCGCGCGCCCGATTCCCGGTCCGACCAGATGCTCGAACGGATAGGTCGAATAGAACGCCATGTCGGACTCGTTCTGGTGCTCGCCGAGCCATGTCGTCATGTAGTTGTACCGGGCTTCGGAGTCCTCATCGAAGATCACCACTACGGAGCCCACTTCGCCGTGAATCTTGCGCACGTTCCGGACGAAGATTTTTCCCTCGTGCCAGTTGCGGATGGTCTCGCGCAGATCGATCCCGTCGAGCAAAGAGGCTGTAAAGCGCTCCACGGTCGCGCGCTCTTCCGAGAGCACGCTCTTGCCCTTCTTCTTGAGGAAGCGCCCGAAGTCCTCGATCACCATGTCTTCCGGCGGATAGGAGCAGATGCTCGCCCCGTTCAACTCGCTCGCCCACTCGCCGGGAAACTTTTCCTTCTTGCGCGGCTTCAACCCCGGATGGCCCAGACGCCGCTTTGTGCTCGGCAGCCGGCGGCGCAGCCGGATGCGCTTCGTATTCAGCCAGACTTCGTCGCCGGAAATGTTCACCGTTTCGAGATCGCTCGCCGTCTGCTGATGCGAATAGCGCGAGGCGGTCTCCCAGACGTCCCACGCATAGTTCTCATCCACGATCGAGCGGGCCGCGATCGTGAGATCGAAAAGCGAAGGCGTCAGATCGTGCTGAGTGAGCGCCAGATTACGACTGTAGCGGGCCAGCATGCGCCGCTGCCAGGCGTACATCTTTTCACCCGTATTCAGGACCCACGCGTGCTCGGCCTCGCGGAACAGGGTCATCTGAACGCGCGGGCGGTCGATCATGGCCGGGTCCCGCATCTCCACGCGGAACATTTCATAGCGCTCCTGCAGGAACGGATACTCGGACGTGATTTCGCCCAGCGATTCCGGGTGCGCGTTGACCAGTTGCAGATTCTCCCGGCGGCGCCGCACCGGCTCGGGCTGCGGCTTTTCCATCGCATCCAGCACCGGGTCCAGAAGGTTGAGCGAGAGGACGACCAGAACGCGTGCGAACGGATCGGCTCCCTGCAGCTTCCACGCAATGCCCCCGGCAAAACGCTCGACTTCATCGGTGCGCGTCTGCGGATAGACGCGGTATGCCTCCACGTACTGGCTCAGCGGAATCGATTGCAGCGAATAGGAATCCGGATAGCTGTCGGGCAGGTGCGGCCGCTCGTTCGAATCCGGGTCCGCGAAAACGACCTGCGCGCCGATCTCCTGTGCGGTGCGGACCGCTTCGACGAACGGGTCGGCGGGCTCAACGGGCACGTAAACGGCCTGCTCCGGCGCACCCTCGCCGCGGGAGGGGTCCAGATGCGGCCGCGAGCGCGCAATCGGATCGTTGTAAAAGATCACCGAAATCTGCGGCAGCCGCTGGATGGCCTCCAGATAAGGCTGTTCGAGGGTTTCCGGCAGTTCCACGGCCACCACGGCGGGCCGCTCAGCCAGAATGCGCCGCCGGACTTCAATCGAGAACTCCAGCCGCCCGGGCACGACGGGCAGATAGGAAAAGCGGCCGCGCTCGAGGCTCGACCAGTCAGGCTCCGGACGGTCGGGAAGAGTTCCCTCAGGAAACGACCCGGTCTCGCCGGACATATCGCCTTGCCTCCTCGCCCAGCGTTTCGAGCAGAGCCGTGTCGAGAGCCTGCTTTTCATGCTCCCGCCCCGTCGCCAGGCTCTTCAGCTTGATCGCGTAGCGGGCGATATTGATGCCGTCGCGGACGCTGTACCGCTCGTCGGCCGCGTGCGCCTGCTGCAGGAAATCCGTTACGTACTGAAGGATCCGGTCTTCGGCGAACGGGATGTTCTCCTTCAGGATCTGATACTCCTCGTCTTTTTCGGGGAAATCGATCAGAATCTGCGGCTGCAGACGCGAATGGATGTACTCGGGCAGCTCGAAGGTCGAGGCGTCGTCGTTCATCGTCGTCACCAGCCGGAAATTCGGGTGCGCCCGGATCTTCACGCCGGCCACGATGCTTTCGACATAGCGGCGGTTATCGAGCAGCGGCGCAAGGCTCGCCCAGCTCTTCTCGCTCATGCGATTGCCTTCGTCGAGAATCACGATGCCGCCGAGAATCATGGCGCTCACAAGCGGCGACGCCACATAACGCAAACGGCCTTCACCTTCGATGACAGGCGTAATCAGCAGGTCCTCGGGACGGGTATCCAGAGTTGCCTGCATAATGAACACGTCACGCCCCATGCGGCGCGCCGCGGCATACGCCAGCGTCGTCTTTCCGACGCCGGGCCTGCCGATCAGGCGCGGATTCATCGGCACGTCGTGTTCGGTCACCACCATCCATGCGGCCAGCAGATGCCGCATCAATTCTTCCTGGCCGACCCATCGGACAGGCAATTCATCGGGATGAGCCAGATGAAGGGTGACGCCTTCAATGTCGACTGTCATGAATTTCCCAAATTACGGTTGCTTTAATTGTAGCGGCCCGCCGTGGAGACCCGCCAGCCGGGACCAGGATTGGCCGGCCCGTGGGCGCGGCCGGAACCCGTCCGGTTCTGATAAGATTACCTTAAATATTGCTCATGGACCAGGCGACCCGAGTCGTTTGTACCCGCTGCAGGCGCCGTGACGAAAACGGCAGTGTATGGATTTTGACCAACTCCACACGTTTCTTGAAATCGTCCGCCTGAAGAGCTTCTCCAAGGCTGCACAGACCTGTTACCGCACACAACCAGCCATCAGCGCCCAGATCCGGCAACTGGAGCATGAGCTGAAGGCCGAGCTGTTCGAGCGCTTCGGCAGCCGCATTTCGCTCACGACCGCTGGAAAGATCTTCGCCGAATACGCCGAGCGCATGCTCGATCTGCGCCGCCAGGCTCAGAATTCGCTGAACGAACTGGAGACATCGCCGCGCGGAGAACTCGTCATCGCCGCCAATGAAGCCACCTGCATGTACGTGCTGCCGGCCGTGTTCGCCGAATACAAAATGCAGTTCCCGGGCGTTCAGCTCCAGGTGAACCGGTCCTATGGGAGCCGCGTCGTCGAGGCCGTGATGGAGAACGTCGCCGATTTCGGGCTCACACAGCTTCCGGTGGCGGAGAAGCGGGTTCAGGTCGTGGAAATGCATCGCGATGAAGTCCGCGCTGTGGTCCCGGCGGATCATCCGCTCTCCCGAATGGAGAGGATTTGCTGCGAGGATCTGATTCCGTATCCGCTCCTGCTGCCCCAGACCGGCATGACGCGCAGCCGGCTGAATGCGTGGTTCGAGAGCGTTGCAGACGAGCTGCGGGTTTCCATGGAACTCGACTCCTCGGAGACCATGAAGCGGTTCGTCATGGCCGGGCTCGGCATCAGCTTTCTGGCGGCGTCAAACTGCCTGGAGGAAGTTGCGGCGGGAACCCTGAAATCGATACCTCTCGGCCCCGAGCCGATGATCCGAAAGCTGGGTTTGATTTATCGTAAGGATAAGGCGCTCCCCAAAGCGGCGCTCGGATTCATCCAGGTCATTCTCGGCCAGTTCGGCGAGAACCGGTTGCCCAGCGTTGTGAACGGGTAAGCGGTCCCTCTGATGAAAGCCTGAAGAAACAACATGATCTGCCCGCGATGCCATGCCGAGTTCGGAAACCGGGAAATCGTATGCCCGGAATGCGGGGCGCGCCTGTTGCGCAATGTCTCCGGGGTGATGAAGACTTCGGCGGTGATGATCGCGGCCCAGGGAGAACGCGGCTTCTATCGTTCCGTGCAGGATGTTCCCGAACCCCTTCGAACGCAGTTGCTGGAAACCACGACCAGCCCGAATTCCGGAACCATCGTCATCGCCGACCGTGCCGGCAAGGAGCAGCTCACGCAGGTCATGGCCCGGCGTGAAGCCGAACGCGAGGAACAGCGCGAAGTGATCGTTCCGGAAGCCGCCGCTTCTCCCGTCCCGGCGCCTGTCGCGCCGTCGCGCCTGACCTGGCTGGCATGGGCGGGCTTCGTTCTCGTTCTCGTGCTGGCGGCGCTCTTCTTCACGCTTTTCGAGATGCATTGGTAAAATCGGCCCTTGGCAAAGAGAGCAATTGTCTTCGGATCGACGGGGCAGCTCGGGGTCGAGTTGTGCGCGGATCTCACGCGGCGCGGCTACGAGGTGCATGGCTTCGAACGCCGGGCGCTCGACATCTGCAACGGCGAAAAAGTGGAACGTACGCTTGCGGAAATCGACCCGTGGGCGGTCTTCAACGCGGCGGCATACAACCAGGTCGACATAGCCGAGCGGGAGCCGCTCGCCGCGTATGAAGCCAACGCGCTCGGAGTCCGGAATCTCGCCCTCGCCTGCCGCCAGAACGACGCGCG
>CAZXCO010001073.1:0-3957 GCA_964639095.1 uncultured Solibacteraceae bacterium | reverse complement strand
TGGGGACCACGTTCATCGCGGCGACATTATCGGCGTGGTGCGAACGGAAAAGGCCGATATCGACATTGAAGTCTGGGAAGACGGCGTTGTGGACCAGATTCTTGCCAGACCTGGAGAAACGCTCCCTGTAGGTACTGTACTGGCGCTCTTTCGCGGCGATGGAGAACCCGCCGGCGCTCCGGTCGTCGCTCCGGTCGAGGCGCCTGCAGCCACGGCTGCAGTTCCCGCTGAAGCCGCGCACGTTCATGCCTCACCCCTCGCGCGCCGAATGGCGCAGGAGCTCGGAGTCGACCTTGCGCGGATATCCGGTACCGGCCCGAATGGGGCCGTCACGCAGGCTGATGTCGAAAAGGCGGCGAAAGCAAGGCCGGCCGCCGGGAAGCCGGCAATCGAGAAACCTCAGCCTCCACCAGCCGCGCCGGAGCAGGCCGTTCCACAGAGGACGGCCGCCGAAACTCAGGCAGGCATGCGGCGGGCTATTGCCGCGGCGATGGCCCGATCCAATCGCGAAATTCCCCACTATTACCTCGAGACGCGTATCAACGTGGATCGCGCGATGAGCTTCCTTGAGTCCGAAAATCGGAAACGCCCGATCCAGGACCGGATTCTGCCCGCCGCCTTGTTGATCAAGGCCGTGGCCACGGCACTTACTGAAGTCCCCGAACTGAACGGCTACTGGACGAACGACCAGCTCCAGCCCCAGGAAGCTGTCAACGTTGGGATAGCCATCGCACTCCGCCAGGGTGGTCTCGTGATCCCCGCAATTGAGAATGCCGACGCGAAGAGCCTGGATGAGGTGATGCAGGCCATGACCGATCTGATCACACGAGCGCGAACTGGCAGGCTCCGCGGCTCCGAACTCACCTCCGGCACGATCACTGTCACTCATCTCGGGGATCTCGGTGTGGAAACTGTCTACGGCGTTATCTATCCACCACAAGTGGCGCTGGTCGGATTTGGCAGAATCGTGGAATCGCCGTGGGCGCAGGACGGGATGCTGGGCATCAAACCGGTCCTGACGGCTACAATCGCAGGGGATCATCGCGCGACGGACGGACGCCGCGGCGCCCAATTTCTTACGGCGTTGCGCCGTCTCCTCGAGGAACCCGAACGGCTATGAGATCGTGAGTGAAGCCGAAATACGGGATGCGGTTTTCAAGAGGCTCAGGAAGGTCGCACCCGAAGCGAACCCGGCGGATCTTGCGCCCACCGAGAACATCCGCGAAGCGCTCGACATCGACTCCTTTGATTTTTTGAATCTGTTGATCGGCCTGCATGAAAGCCTGGGGGTCGAGATTCCGGAATCCGACTACGGCAAGCTGACAACGATGCAGGCACTGATTGACTACCTGTCAGAACGCGTTGCCTGAGATAACCTGAAAAGCCACCGGCTCTACCGGGGAACCCATTCCGCTCCGACTTTGGTATAGCCCCGCTTCACAGCAGCCCAGGCAACGCGATGCGCAATCTCCTCGCGACGGGCATCATCCGCATACTCCTGCCATGCATGATTAAACGCTTCGCGGTAGATTTCCTGTGCAGGCTCGGGGAGATGGCGCCGGACGGAATCGGGCAGCGCGAGGTTCGTCAGGTAGGGCATCAAGAAACTCTCAGATTCGGTTCAAATCAGTTCTCATCCGCGTTGAAGGGATCATCCACAAAGGATTCCTCGATCACTTCGTCGGACGATCCGGCCATCCAGGTATCTGAACGGCTATAGAATGCGCCGTAGCGAATCGTGGATACAAACCCGTCGCCCTCGTCAGTGAGGCGGATCAGAATCGTTTTTTCGAACAGCCGTTGCATGTCCATGACAGAAACCTTCGCCCATCGTTCCTGCAGGTCTGCCTCCAGATGGATGCCGCGATCAGCCTGCTGAATCAGGTCTTTGGCGGGAAAACGATAAAGCCAAATCGCCCATATCTGTGCCTTTTGCGCTATAAGCCGCAGGCGCCGGTTCGAAGCTGATTGTCCTGCACAACCAGGCCGGTATTTTCTCCGGTATCATTCGTGCCGTCTATCAGGTTCCGGGCAAGAGTGCCCGGGAGGGCAGAAAGAGAGGGCATATGAACATCGGCGAGATTTGTACGCGGCGAGTGATCATCGCACGGCGGGAAACCTCAATCCGCGATGCAGCAAAACTCATGCGTGAGGAGCACAGCGGCGATATTGTCGTCACAGAGCATGTCGAGGGCAGGGAAAGACCGGTCGGTATCCTCACGGACCGGGACGTAGTCGTTGAAATCCTGGCAGAAGACATCAACTCTGGCGGGTTGACCGTTGGTGACGTGATGACCGGGAGCCCGGTGACTGTGAGAGAAGGCGACGGCATTTTCGAAACAATCCAGCTCATGCGCTCGAAGGGCGTGCGGCGCGTGCCTGTCGTCGATGTGAGGGGTTCCCTGGTTGGCATCGTGGCTTTGGATGACATCCTGGAAATTCTGGCCGAGGAACTCGGGAATCTGACACGTCTCATCCGGCAGGAGCGCCGCAGGGAAGTCGAGACGAGACGCTGAAGAGCGGCGCGGCCTGCAGTGATGTATTCGTCCTGCAGGCCGCCTCCTTCGGCAGCCCAGCCTCAGGACTTTTCAGACGCTCTGTGGGTCAGGACTGTCGCCGCGGCCGTGCGTCCCTGGCGCGCGGCTCGCACCAGTTTCACCGTGCTCGCCTGCGGTCCTTTCTCGCCCTTTTCTTCGGCAAAGTGAACCGGCGCGCCGATACGGAGCCGGTCGAAATGGCCGCCCAGCACGCTGTTGCGATGGAAATAGATCTCGCGTCCGTCGGACTCGATAAACCCGCAGTCCTCCTCAGGCGAGAGCCGGGTCACTTTTCCGAGGGGCATTTTTTCGCGTGGCTCGGTCTGTCCGCCGCGCCGGCGAACGTAGTCCTGTAATTGGCGCCGCATCTCGTGAAACGTGTCACGGATCGCGCGATCGGCGTCGCGACGTTCCCTGTGCGGTTCAGATTTTTTCGTCTCGTGCATCGCCTCGCGATGTTGCAGTTCACCATGCAGCGTCGGATTGTGGTCCACGAGGAGTTCTTCTCCCGGGACGCCCAGATCGATCCGAATGCGGTAAGGCTGCCCATATTCCTGTCGCGGAGGTCCTTCTATTGCGACGCGGCAGCTGACGATACGCGAAAAGAATCGCTCCAGCTTCTTCGCCTCGTTGAGTACAATTTCCTCGAGTTTGGGCGAGGGCTCCATGTTGCGGAATGTGATTACGGGTTCAATGATCATATGTCCCCCTCGCGGGAGCAGCGGACGGTCTCTGTCCGCATAACTGCACGCCTGCCACCGCAACTTCGCCTGCCTGCGGGCTGACTTCGCGTGGCGATCCGACGAACGTGCGCGCCAACCGGCGAGAGCTTGCGCCAAACCACGCAGGCGATTCGGAAAAGACAGAACTGCTCAGGCATTTAAAGCTCCCGGACTGCCCGCTCCACAGCCAGCGCGAAGGCGGCATAGGACTCGCCTGTCGCTGTCAGAGGATGACCAATTCTGACTTCGACCCCGCCGGGTGTGCCCCGGCCGAAAATCCGGGGCCATCTCACGTTTCGGGGCCACACCCGGTCAACACCTGTGAGGCGCACCGGGACGACGGGAATATGAAGCCGGCAGGCCATCAGTCCCACGCCCGGATAGAAGCGCCCGATATCGCCGGTCAGCGTTCGTTCTCCTTCGGGAAAAATCAATATTGACCAGCCTTCTTCAACCAACTCGCCCGCATAGCGCACCGACTCGAATGCCCCAGTCTCCGTCTGAGGAACGGGAAACGCATTGAACAGAAGAGCCAGGAGCCGGTATAACGTTCCGTTGGCCCATCGTGCGAGCCGTGAATGGCCCGAAGGGTGAAAGTGTGCGCTGAAATACTCCTTCCACATCGCCGGCGCAATCCCGTATCGCCAGCGCGGCGGAAGACTCGCCAGCACGACCGGGGTATCGAGGTAGCTCTGGTG
>CAZXCO010001072.1:0-5352 GCA_964639095.1 uncultured Solibacteraceae bacterium | reverse complement strand
CGAGCACGAGGCGAGGCCGTTCCGCGTCACTGTAGTTCGGAGTCACTGCGGTTCAAACCAGTGGAGTGCGAATCTTCCGGATGGCGCTCGCCCAGCAATTTTATAACGCGCGCGCGAAGGGTTTCCACTTCGAACGGCTTGGGGAGAAGAGGAAAAGGCCATGCATTGGATGCCGTCAGTCTGGAACACTCTGACATGAAGAGCACGGACGCACGAGGATAGAGTTTGGCGAACGCGGCGGCCAGCGCAATGCCGGACATGTCCGGAATGTTCAGGTCGGCAATCAAAAGATCAGGGGCTTCTCCTTCACTTGCCTTTTCCAGCGCTTCCTTCCCCGTGTGCGCCTCGATCGCGTGAAAGCCGGACTGGTCGAGGCAGACAGATACGAGATTCGTTACGAATTCTGCATCGTCGACAACGAGAATGATTGGATGGGTTGAGTTCATGGCGCGGGGTCCGCTGATCATGAGGGAACGTAATACGAGTTGGCAGCTTTCACACTAATACGAATAGTGGCGCGGCTGCACTGTGGACGTTCGCAGTTGGGCCGGCTTTCGTAATGTAAGTTACTTGCGCAGAGAACCGATGGGCACATATTTTCGATTCGATTGACAGTATGTCGCGCAGAGTCGGCGGCCGCCGCTGCCTTTTCCGCACCGCTTGAGGACCTGGAGACCGAAGGGCGCTATCGCCTGCCGTTTCTTGTTGTGGGCGTCGGCGCATCGGCGGGGGGAATCGAAGCTCTTATCAATCTGTTCGAGCATGTACCTGCGGACACAGGTATGGCATTCGTGGTGGTTCTGCATCTTGCGCCGGACCAGAAGAGCCATTTGCCGGAAATCCTGGCGCGGCACACCGCTATGTCTGTCCTGAGCATCGCGTCGGGCATGCAACCCCAGCCGAACACGATCCACGTGCTGGGAGCAAACGCCGGTTTGCGCATTGCGCACGGCCGGCCGGTTCCGGCTCGAATCCCGGTCGGAACCACCGATGGCTATCGACACTTTTTTTCGGTCGCTTGCCACCGACCAGAAAAACCGGGCCATTGGAGTGGTTCTGTCGGGGATGGACGGCGATGGAGCTTTGGGCCTCAAGGCGATCAAGGGTGAAGGCGGCATTACCATCGTGCAGTCTCCCGACTCCGCCCGCTTCCCTGATATGCCGCGAACGAGTCTCTCGGGCGATCATGTGGACATCGTATTGCCTCCGGATGCTATCGGATCGCATCTGGCGCTATTGGCGCGCGAGTTCCGCAATCCGGAACTCCGCAAACTCGATGACGAGGCCCAGGCCACCGCCGACAGCCGCTTCGGGCGCATTCTGGAGATCCTGAAGAACGTCTCGGGGATCGATTTCCGCCTTTACAAATCGAATACCATCCGCAGGCGCATTGCGCGCCGGATGCTGCTGCACCAGATCGACAATCTTGCCGCCTACGAAGCCTTCCTGAAGGCGAACCCGTCCGAAATACGCGAGCTGCAGGAAGATTCGCTCATCAACGTGACCCGCTTTTTCCGCGATCCGGACGTATTCGAAGCGCTGAAGGTCTTCGTCTACCCTCAACTATTCGATTCGCGGTCGCGGACCAGCAGGTGAGGGTCTGGGTCGCGGGTTGCTCATCCGGCGAGGAGGTCTATTCGCTGGCGATCACGATGCTGGAATATCGGACGGGAAAACACGACGAGCCTTCGATCCAGCTCTTCGGAACCGACGCCAGCGACGTGAATATCCGGAAGGCGCGGGCAGGTGTTTACCTCGACACCATCGTCCCGGACGTTTCCCCGGAAAGGCTCAGACGCTTTTTTATCAAGAACGACAAAAGGATACTAGGTGGTCAAGCGTGTGCGCGATTTGTGTATCTTCGCCCGCCAGAACCTGTGCAACGATCCGCCGTTCTCCCGGATGGACCTGATCAGTTGCCGTAACGTCCTGATCTATTTCGGAGCCGCGCTTCAAAGACAAATCCTGCCCGTTTTCCACTACGCGCTGCGCCCGGGGGGATTTTTGCTGCTGGGAGTTTCGGAAACGATCAGGGAATTCACGGATCTGTTTACTCTGCGAGACCGGCGGAGCAAGATCTTCAGCAGGATCGATAACTCGCTGTCGCAGCCGTTTCTGGAGACGGTCCCGCAGATCTCCGGCCCCAACACGCTTTCGCCGGGCGACCAGCACGAAGTCGCCGAGAATTGGAACGACATCGAATTGCAGCGAGCGGCGGATCGCATCGTACTGGGCCGATACGCACCGCCGGGTGTGGTGATCAACGAGCGAATGGATATTCTCCAGTCTCGCGGTCAGACCACTGCCTATCTGGAAATACCGCCGGGCCCTGCGAGGTTCAATCTGGCCCGCATGGTGCGCCAGGAAATTGCACACCAGGTGATGGAAGCAGTGAGACGGGCGATCGAAAGCGGCACGCCGGTGCAATCGGAGTTGATTCACGTTCAGGACATCAATGAGACGCGGCGGACCACATTGGAGGTTCTCCCGATTCATACGATCAACGGCCGTCCCGGGTGTTATCTCGTCCTTTTCGTTTCGTCACAGCAGCCCCTTTGAGCGCCGGCCTGGACCTGGAGAGTACTCTCGGGAAAAGTCCCGACGAAAAGGACCGGCTGCTGGCCAAGCTCGGACAGGATCTTGCCTCCACGCGACTTTATCTCGAATCCCTTCTCGAGGAGCGTGACGCCAAAAACCAGGAGCTGATCTCCGCAAACGAAGAGATTCAGTCCGCGAACGAAGAACTGCAGAGCACAAACGAGGAACTGGAGACCACGAAAGAGGAGCTGCAAAGCTCGAACGAAGAACTGCAGACGGTCAACGAGGAGCTCCAGAATCGCAACGCGGTGCTGACGCAGACCAGCAACGATCTTTCGAATCTGCTGAACAGCGTCAACCTGCCGGTTCTCATGCTCAGCAACGAATTGCATATCCGTCATTTCACGCCGCCGGTGCAGCGGCTCATGAGCGTGCGGTCCTCCGATATCGGGCGGCCGTTTGCGGAAATCCGCATGAGTCTCCGGAATGTCGAGACACTCGAGCCTGTATTCCTGGAAGTTCTGGATACCCTGAACGCCCGCGAAATCGAAGTGCAGGACCGGGACGGGCGATGGTATCTCTTGCGCATCCGCCCATACCGGACCGCCGATAACAAAATCGAGGGCCTGGTCGTGGTCCTCGTCGATATCGACCAGCTCCGCCGCAGCCAGCAGGAGTTGAGAAGCGCACGCGATTTCGCCCGAACCGTTGTCGAGAGCATCCCGCTTCCCCTGGTTGTAGTCGATCTAGAGTACAGGATTCAGACCACGAACGATGCTTTCTGCCGGTTGGTGAACAGCTCGGGTCCGGATCTGGAGAGGCGCTCGCTGCCCGATCTCGTCGCTTCGCTCTGGGCGCTCGACGAGCCGCTTCGTTCCCACCTCGCAGAACTGCGTACGGCGAAGGACCGGGGGAAGAATTTCGAATTCAGTCATAGCGTCGCCGGCGAAACCCCGAAAGTGCTCTCGATCCGCGGTTGCGTGCTGCAGCCGGACTCGGAATTGTTCCTTTTAATTACCGTGGAAGACATCACGGCGCACAAGGAGGTCGAGCGGCTCCTTCAGGAGGAGGGAAAACGGCTCGCAGTGGAAGTGGATTTAACGACGCGCGAGCTGGCGGCAGCCACGAAGAATTGAGGGCTCTTGCGCTCAGTCTGTTTGCTTCGCAGGAAGAGGAGCGGCGCCGGGTGGCCCGTGAATTGCACGACGATGTGAGCCAGAGACTGGCGCTGCTCGAAATGCAGGGAGCCGAAACTCCGGGATTGCGGGACGCCATCCGGCAGCTTTCGCAGGATATCCGCGACATCTCCCACCGGCTGCACCCCAAGATTATCGAGGACCTGGGGCTCGCCTCGGCATTGCAGGCTCTCTCCGATGAATTCCGCGACCGGGAGCACATGATCACGAGTTTCTTTCAGCAGGATGTCCCGGAGACAATCCCGCCGGAAACGGCGATCAGTTTGTATCGCATTGCGCAGGAAGCGCTGCGTAACGTGGCCAAACATGCCGGAAGAACGCACGTGAAAATATCTCTGCGAGGCGAAGGGGGCCGCCTTCAACTCCAGGTTTCAGACTCCGGCATTGGCTTCGATGTCGAAGACCTCCGGTCGGGGTTGGGGCTTATCAGCATGGAGGAGCGGGCGCGGCAGATCGGCGCCACGTTCCGGATCGAGTGCGCGCTCGGAGAGGGAACGCGGATTACCGTCGATGCGCCATTGAATCCACCGGCATAGAAGCGAATAAGCAATGCCAGACCGTGACATCGTCATGGTCGGAAGTTCGGCGGGCGGAGTGGAAGCATTGCAGAGGCTGGCCTGTCAGTTTCCGAAGGATTTTCCCGCGGCGGTGTTTGTGGTTGTCCACTTGCCGCCTCGCACGCGCAGCTTTCTGCCCGATATTCTGAGCAAGGTCGCGGTTCTGCCGGCCGCGCACCCGGAGGACGGGGAATCCATTCAGCACGGCAGGATTTACATCGCACCGCCGGACCGGCATCTGGTCATCGAGCGGGATCATGTGCATTTGAGTCTTGGGCCGCGGGAACAGCACCATCGGCCGTGCATCAACGTCACGTTCCGGTCGGCGGCCGGGTCCTGTGGCGAGCGCGTCACTGGCGTCATTCTGACAGGGGAACTGGATGACGGAACGGCGGGCCTGTGGGAGGTGAAGCGAAGGGGTGGCATCACCGTGGTCCAGAATCCGGAGGAGGCGGATTTTCCTTCCATGCCGCTGAATGCTCTTCGCGAAGCGGGGGCCGACTATATTGTTCGCCTGGCGGAAACGGGGCCTCTGCTCTGCCGCCTTGCGGCAGGAGAGGGGAAGCCGAGCAAGAAGTTTGAGGTCACGGAGATGGAGCCGGAATTGACGGACATGACCTGTCCGGATTGCCGCGGATCTGGGAGATGCGGCGCGGTGGCATAACGGAATTCCGTTGCCGCGTCGGGCATACCTTTTCGCCCCGGAGTTTCTTATCGGAGCACTATGCCGCGCAGGAAAGGGCGCTGTATATTGCGGTCGTCATGCTGGAAGAAGGCGCGGTATTAACCCGGCGGATTGCCGGGCAGTTTGAAAATTCGTATGGAGACAAACTGCGCGAGGAGGCGGAAGAACGCGAGCTGCAGGCTCAGGCACTGCGGCGCGTGCTCGACGAACATCGCGCTTTCAGTCTTGACTGAATCGGTTCCCGCAACCAGGGATTTCCTCAGTTCCCAAAAGACATACGGATCATCTACCTCTTAAGGGGTGATCACCAGACGTGAACCGTACGGCGCGGGACACGCGAATGCTCCGCTTTCTGCGGACGATGCGATCGAACAAA
>CAZXCO010001071.1:0-2306 GCA_964639095.1 uncultured Solibacteraceae bacterium | reverse complement strand
GCCGCGCGGTGAACGATGGAACGAACGAGCGGCATATCCGACGCTTCCGTTCCGCGGCCAAGAGCGTAAATCAGCAGCTTCTCGGTCATCACGCGGACGAACTGCGGCGAATACTTCATCAGCGCCGCACGCAGCCCCGCCACGCCGTTCAGCTTCGTGCCATCCACAAGCCGGCCCGTCGCGTCGATGGGGCTGCCGTCGTCGGTATCGCGCCAGTGCCCGACGGCATCGAAGTTCTCCAGCGAAAAGCCGATCGGATCCATGATCTTGTGGCAACTGGCGCAGGGCTCCACGGCCCGGTGCATTTCCATCTGCTGGCGCATGGTGGGCTTGTGACCGCCATGCACATCGGTCGCGCTTTCCTTCAGGGCCGGGACGTTCGGCGGCGGATTGGGAGGGCTCACACCGAGGAACATCTGCATAATCTCCTTGCCGCGCACGACCGGCGAGGTGCGATTCGGATAGGCTGAGACCGTCTCGATGGCGGCCTTCCCCAGCAGGCCCCGGCGCATATCGAACTCAGGAGTCAGAGTCACTTTGCGGAAGTTGCTGCCGTAGATATTGGGAATGCCGTAATGTCTGGCGAGCCGTTCGTTGAGAAACGTGTAATCGCCATTCAGCAGATCCAGCACGCTGTGATCTTCGTGCACGATGCTCTCGACGAAAAGCTCGGTCTCTTCGCGCATCGCCTGCCGCAGGTTGTCGTCGAAATCCGGAAACTCCGAAGGAACCGGGGTCTGAGTCTGCAGCGCGCGCAGATTCAGCCACTGCCCGGCGAAGTTGACGACCAGAGCATTCGAACGCTGGTCGGAGAGCATCCGGCGAACCTGATGTTCCAGCACGTCGGGTTGGTGCAGTCTGTTCTGGCTCGCGGCCTGCAGCAGTTCGTCGTCCGGGATACTGCTCCAGAGGAAGAAAGACAGGCGGGAGGCCAGTTCCAGGTCGCTGATGCGAAATTTCGCTCCCGGCGCCACATTCGATGGATAGACTTCCGTGCGGAAGACGAACTCCGGATCGGCGAGAATGCGCCGGAGCCCCATTTCAATGCCGCGATCGAAGCTGCCGCCGTTATTCCGGCCTTTTTGATAGAAACCCATCAGCAGTTCGACATCGCTTTCGTTCGGCGGACGGCGAAACGCGCGACGCGCGAGCGCGGAAAGAATCTTCTTGGCGCAGGCGGTTTCACCCGCCGGATCGTCGGGCCTGCAGATAAAGATTTTGCGACGGCTGGGTGAATCCGCTGTCTGACTGTTGAACCCGACGCATGCGTCCGCTTTGGCGGGATCGCAGGGTCCCTCGATGCTGATTTTGCCGACATGCGGGTAAAACGTGAAGCCCGGCAGCCCCCCGGTCTCGATCGTGCTGCGAAGGAAGTGCTCGTCAAGATCGTTGCCTGGCGCGTAATTGGTTGCGAGGAACGTGACCGAAATCCTGTGCTCGCCCGGCTTGACCTTGATGCGGACTGGCTTTGTGCCGCCGTGTACGGGCTCGCCCCGCCCGACCTCGCGATCCCAGTCGTACAACTTCACCCGTTCGCCGTCGACGAGTAACTCCAGCTTCTCGCCGGTAACTTCGCCGAAGGCGCGGTTGTTATCCATGTTGCCTTTGTT
Source organism: uncultured Solibacteraceae bacterium (assembly GCA_964639095.1). Taxonomy (GTDB): domain Bacteria; phylum Acidobacteriota; class Terriglobia; order Bryobacterales; family Bryobacteraceae; genus BOG-234. The sequence continues at coordinate 696 of CAZXCO010001071.1, read as the reverse complement.
TACCGGATAAATCCGGAATACATAGTCGCCATCGGCGGGAAATTCGTGCTCGATGGTCATGCCGCCGCGTGTGCCGAACGGCAAACCTTCAATGTGGTAATCCTGCGAGGTATCGGAGGGGACGCGATAAACCGACTCGTTCGAGGATGTGACGTCGCCTATCGCGGCACGGCTGATCTTGCCCGCGGCAGACGTCAGACCTTCCAGCAGCGCGGGAGAGAGAGACAACGCCGCCGCAACATTATCAAAACCGCGTGTCGAGTCGTCCGGAGGCAGATATTTGGACGGATCGATATCCAGATCGAGGAGATCCCGAATGGCATTGGCGTATTCAGCCCGATTCATGCGATGGAGGCCCGGGGGCGTCAGAGCGGAGACCGCGCTGTGGTCCAGCATGTTTTCGAGTGTGGAGATCCGGGATTCCAGAACGGCCGGTGCGGGCCGCGGCATTCCGGAGGGAGGCATCATGCCGGCCCGAAGCTTCCGCACGACTTTCTCGAGCACTTCGTCGTTTTGGGCGGGATGCGTGAGGTCGACGCGGTCAAGCATCAGCCCTCCCGTTTTCAGTTTCTGGTTGTGGCAGACGACGCAATACTGATTGAAAAAGGCGCGTAGTTCGGTACCGGCGTTTGCGCCGGCCGCCGCGGTCTGCGCCTCGATCCGTCCCGCCGGGCCCTGCACGAAGAACAGGAGCGG
>CAZXCO010001070.1:0-3066 GCA_964639095.1 uncultured Solibacteraceae bacterium | reverse complement strand
GAATGCAGGAACTGACAGAGGCCGGTCTGCGGTCTGATATCGCCGTGAAAATATTCGGGGATGATCTGAACATCCTGCGTCAGAAGGCGGACGAAATCGCAGCCGTCATTGGGAAGGTTCCGGGCGCGGAGGATGTCAGGGCGGAACGTGTCGCCGGCCTGCCTTATCTGCGCATTCGCATCCGTCGCGATGCCATCGCCCGGCACGCCCTGGCCGCAGCTGACGTGCTGGACAGTGTCGAGGCGATCGGTGGAAAAGTCGTTGGCCAGGTCTTCGAGGGGAACAAGAGATTTCCGCTGCAGGTCAGGTTCGAACCCGATGACCGGGACTCGACGGATCAGATTCGACGCTTAACCGTCGGCGACGAGGAAGGTCACTTCATCCCGCTGAGCCAGCTTGCAGACGTAAGCGAGGAGGATGGACCAGCGCAGATCAGCCGCGAAAATGCCCAGCGAAGGATCAGCGTGGAGGTCAACGTCCGAAATCGGGATCTCGCCGGATTCGTCGCTCAGGCTCGCCAGGAGGTACAACGGAAAGTGAAGCTGCCGCCGGGTTACTCGATCGAGTGGGGCGGACAATTTCAACAATTGCAAAGTGCCAACCGCCGTCTGGCGGTTGCGGTTCCCCTGGCTTTATTGCTCATCTATTCGCTGCTCTATCTGAATTTCCATTCCTTTCGAACAGCGGCGCTGATCCTTCTCAATGTTCCTCTGGCGGCTACCGGCGGGATCGCCGCACTGCTGATTCGAGGGATGCCATTCAGTGTATCCGCAGGAATCGGATTTATTGCGCTGTTTGGCATCGCAGTCTTAAACGGTGTTGTCCTGGTTTCATACATCCTGGAACTGCGGAAGAACACGCCAATCGAGCACGCTGTGCGCGCCGGGTCGCTCACGCGGCTTCGCCCCGTATTGTTGACCGCGCTTGTTGCGAGTCTCGGCTTCATTCCGATGGCCCTCTCTCACGGAGCCGGCGCCGAGGTCCAGCGGCCGTTGGCAACAGTAGTGATCGGTGGACTGATCACCTCCACGTTGCTTACGCTTCTTGTATTGCCAACTGTTTTCCTGTGGACGGAGCGGTGGTCCTCTGAGCCGAGGGCGTGAATTGAAAATCGACCGGCGAGCCGCCCGGGACCCTGGTTTCGCAATTACCCTCTTGCGGTCGTAAAGCCTTCCCGACGGAAACTGCGGTTGCCTCAGCCCGCCTGGGGGCCGCAGCGGCCGGACATACGCTGCGTATACGAATTATTTCTTCCGTTTTTCATTTAATCGTAATGGGCCGATGTTAATTTGGCGATCAGCATGTCCATTTCGACCACCGATGCTCCGCCAGCCGGGCGTCCGCCGCTCTCCGAGACTCCCTCCATTCATCCCACCGCCAACGTGCGCCAGTCCGAGCTTGGGGCCTGGACCGCAGTCGGGGCCCGCACCAGCATCTCGGAAACGGTGATGGGCGACTATTCCTACGTCGTCAACGACAGCAGCATCATCTATTCGGAAATCGGGAAGTTCTGTTCCATTGCGGCGCACACGCGAATCAATCCCGGCAACCATCCGCTCGAGCGTGCGGCCCTCCACCATTTCACTTATCGTAGCCGCAGCTACCAGCTTGGTGATCAGGACGATCACGATTTTTTCGAATGGCGCCGTGCGCACAAAGTGGTGATCGGAAATGATGTCTGGATCGGCCACGGTGCGATTGTCCTTCCAGGCCGTAAGATCGGCACGGGAGCGGCAATCGGTGCGGGAGCCGTCGTGAGCCGTGACGTACCGGACTTCGCGATTGTCGCCGGCGTGCCGGGGCGCGTGATCCGGTTCCGGTTCGCGGAGGACGTCCGCGAAGGTCTGCTGAATCTCGCCTGGTGGAACTGGAGCCGTGAAAAGCTGGCCGAGACACTGCCCGACCTGCGAAGCCTCCCTGCCGCGGAATTCATTCTCAAATACCGCAAGTAGACACTCGTGGCTGCTAGACTGAACGGTACGATTACGGAGGTTTTCCCGTCTGAGCCGGGCTCAGAATCCGGTCTGGACGATGGTCTGACCGAGGCCATGAAGACGGCAAATATTCCTCAACTGGAAGCCACAGGCGCCGGCGGATACATGAGGCGGGCGCATCTGTCGATTCAGAGATGCGCCGACGCACTCTTCAGTTCTCGCGGCACGACGACCGATCAATATGCTCTCCTGAGAATCGTCAAGCGCTGGGAGGGAATCCGGCAGAATCAGCTTGCCACCGAGCTTTTCGCGGACGCCAGCACGGTTACCGCAATGGTCCGGCTCCTCGAGACACGGGGACTGATCCGGCGCGAAGTCTGCAGCGATGACGGCCGCGCCAGGCGCGTCTACCTGACCCCATCCGGATCCAGGCTGCTCAACCAGCTTGCCCGCGACTGGGAGCCCTACCGGGACCGGATACGGGCGCTCTTCGCCGGGGAAAGCGGACAGGAAGCCCTGCGGATACTCGACAGCGTTCGCAGAGAGATGGTCCAGCGGCGCGTCGAGATCATGAAGAAATCAGGCCGCCGGAAGCGCGGTCCGGCCAAAAAGCCGAATGCCGCCTGACCCTGAGCCGTGCATGGACTTCATCCCGCCCGGCATACTTCGCGACGGTGAACTGGAGCTTGTCTGCATCGGCTTCACACCCGCCGACCCTGTGAAACGATGGACCCCGGCTTATGCCTTCGAAATGCGGACGGGCGGCGTTAAAGCGGGGTCCCTCCGCTTCCGGCCTGGCGAATCCCGCTTTGTGGAACTCTATGGGGGCAACATCGGCTACGATGTCCATCCGGAATTCCGGGGCCGCCGCTATGCAGAACGAGCCTGCCGTCTTTTGCTTCCCTTTGCGCGCACTCACGGAATGGCGACGCTGTGGATTACCTGCAACCCCGGCAACGCCGCATCGCGAAACACATGTGAAAAGCTGGGAGCCGTTCTGGTGGATATCGCACGCGTTCCGGACGATTTCGAGCCCCCTGAGAGCGATCGCGAGAAATGCCGTTACAGAATCAACCTCACGACGGAGCGCGAAGCGCTTGCTGGCGAACTGGCGAGGGTCTGCCGCCTCACC
>CAZXCO010001069.1:0-2805 GCA_964639095.1 uncultured Solibacteraceae bacterium | reverse complement strand
AGAGTCGAAGTGGATGCCTTGCCCATCTCGAGCACGACCCGAAGCGCCTCTTCATACATCGGATCCTGATCGTCCGAGACCGGCTCTTCGGATTCAGCGTCGCTGTCTTCACTCGGCGGCGCGATGAGATACGACTGATCGGATTCGGGCTTGGCCTGCGCTTTCCAGAAATCGACGACTTTGTTGATTTCCGTCTCGGTGACGAAAGCGCCGTGAACGCGCATGAACCGCGACGAGCCCGGCGGCAGGAACAGCATGTCGCCCTTGCCGAGAAGGTGCTCCGCACCCATGCCGTCGAGAATGGTCCGGCTGTCGACGCGAGTCGCCACACGGAAACTGATGCGCGCGGGGAAATTGGCTTTGATGATGCCCGTAATGACGTCCACGCTCGGCCGCTGCGTGGCCAGAACGAGGTGCATTCCGACGGCGCGGGCCATCTGGGCCAGCCGCGTGACGGACTCCTCCACATTGCGCCCTTCGAGCATCATCAGGTCAGCCAGTTCGTCGATGAGGATCAGGACATAGGGCAGTGGCTTGATTTCTTCCGCAGGCGCCTCGTCGGTTTCAAAGAGACTCCGCGGCTCGGTCTGCATCTTCCGGATCTTCTTGTTGTACTGATCGATGTTGCGCGCGCCCTGCTCGGCCAGAAGCCGCAGGCGGCGCTCCATTTCGAGGACCGCATTGCGCAGCGCATTCGTGGCCTTCTTCGGATCCGTGATCACGGGCGTGAGGAGGTGCGGGATGCCTTCATACATCCCGAGTTCCACGCGCTTGGGATCGACCATGATCATTTTGACTTCATCGGGCGTCGATTTGAACAGAATCGACATGATCAGCGAGTTGATCATGACCGATTTGCCCGAGCCGGTGGAGCCGGCAATGAGCACGTGCGGCATGGAATCGAGCGCGGCGACTTTGATCCGGCCGTTGATGTCCTTGCCCATCGAGATCGTCAAAAACGAGCTTGAGTCCTGAAATTCCTCGGATTCGATCACCGCCCGCAGGCTGATGAGCTCGCGTTTGGTATTCGGGACCTCGATCCCGATGGTCGGCTTGCCGGGAATGCGCTCAATCAGGATCGACTCCGCCTGCAGGCCAAGACAAAGATCCTCGGAGAGTGTGGTGATGCGGCTGTATTTGATGCCCGCCTCGGGCTTGAACTCGAATGTGGTGACGACGGGTCCGGGATTAATCTGCACCACGGAGCCGAAGACGTTGAATTCCTCGAATTTCGATTTAATGGCCGCCGCGGTGTTCTTCAACTCCTGCTCGTCGAACGGCGAACGCATGGGAATTTCGTTCAGCAGTTCGGTCGAGGGCACGCGATAAATGGTCTGGCGCTTCGGCAGTGCGTCGCGTTTGACCGGCTGGGTGAACGGAAACTCCACCACATTGGCCTGGGGCGGCGGCGTTTCCTCAAGCTGGCAGATTGGAATTTCATCCGGGCTCGCAGGCGGCTCGGCTGCGGCGGGAGCCGGCTGGGATTCGGCGGGCCCCTCCCAGGGCAGCGTTTCACTCGCCGGCTCCGGCTGACGCCGGCGGGTCCGCTGAGCGGCTGCCGCGGGATCCGCCACGGGGAGCGCGGTCGTGGCCTCTTCGTACTGAATTCGCTGCTCTTCCAGTCTGCGGGCTTCTTCGGCGGCGCGTTCCGCTTCCATCGCCTGCCGCTTTTGCTCCATTTTTCGCAGTGCGGCCTCGCGGCGGCCTTCCATCGACCGGCGCCATTTGTCGCGGACCCGGGCCACAACCGTAAACAGCGGGCCGAACCACACCCCGAGCTTCGACAGCGTGCAGGTCGAAACGAGGTAGACCGAAACGACCAGCGTGGTCGCAAGTACGACCGCGGAGCCCGCGGGATTGAGCGCCCGCCGGAGCGAACCGGCAATCAGAAATCCGGCTGCTCCGCCTGGGAGTATCGTGTGGTTGAAGAGACGCCATTCCGGCAGCAGCGCGGCCGCGCCGCACGCCGACGACACCATCGCGGCGCTGCCCACGAGCTTGATGAGAGGCGCCTCGACGGCCTCGGAACGGATCCACTTCCATCCCAGCGCGAAGATCAGCAGGGGGAAAAGGAAGGCTGCAAGACCGAATGCCTGCAGAAAGAGATCGGCCACATGGGCCCCGACCGGCCCGATCAGATTTCTGGTCTGCACCAGACCGGCAACTGTATTCCAGGACGGATCCTGCGGGTGAAACGAAGCCATGCTCAGCAGGAAGAGAATACCTGCGGCAAGAAACAGAAATCCCATCACCTCGTTGAGGCGTCTGGATTCACCGGGAGTAAAGAGCCTCATCCGACTGGCGGGCGGAAGAAGCACGGAGCCTCTTTAGTATCGCAGATCAGGCCCGCGGGTTACAGGGGTCACTGGCCGGCTGCAAAGGGAGCCGTGTTGTTCCGCAAAAGAATCGTTGCATGGGGTCCCTTTGGTACCACCCTGGGTTCACATCCCTGGCCCCAGCCGTTAATTTACTGAGATATTCCTCTATTATTCGCACTAAAGGCAGTAGTTCCTCAGTATTTGCCAAAATAGGCGATAAAAACAGCAGGAATACAGGCAAAAACGCAAGGATAAACCGCGCAAGGATAAAATCGAATGATAAATCAGCTCGCTCCGAAGCCGATCCTGATCTGCGATACGCAGCCCGTCGCTGTCGAAGGAGTCAGAGGTCTTTTGGTTCGCTGCGACGACCTCCGGTTCTCGGGGGCCGTGGCCTCCCTCGATGCTGCGTTTGAGCTGACCCAGGCGTTGGTTCCCGCAGCCGTCGTGATCGATAAATCCTTCGGAAGTCTCGCGATTGTGGACT
>CAZXCO010001068.1:0-2261 GCA_964639095.1 uncultured Solibacteraceae bacterium | reverse complement strand
AACTCCGGCGAACCAGCCCTGCGTCACCGGGCGCTCCCCGAGAAAGAGCCCCAGGATCACTCCTGCCGCCACACCCACGGCCACTTTCGTCGCCAGCAGCGCGCCGCCTCTCGTGAGAACGCGCGGAAGCGTCTCGACGGGAATCGTGGCCCCGAGGCAAACGTAAAAGACGGCCAGGATCGGCAGCGCCCCGGTAAACAGCGCTCCTGTGAACGATCCGAAGAACGTCGCCGTTTGCGGCGCGAACGTGGCCGCGAGCGCTCCGGCCACGAGTGGCACGATCATCATGCCGCCGGGAATCCGGTCCAGCGTCCGCTTCAGGGGAATCTGCACAACCCATTGAAACATCACATTCATCGCTTTCCAGGTGGGATAGAATGTCATCCACCTGGAGCCTGCCGACCGGGAAATCCAGAACCGAATTCGAAGGAGCCGGAATGGAATTCCAATACCGCCTTCCTGCCGTTTTGCTCGCCGCGGCATCGCTCTCGATGCCTGTGTGGGCGGCGGATACGACAGCGGATCTGAAATCCGTAGTCGGAAATTCGCTCAATTCCATGGGTGCTGCGAATCTCAAAACTCTGGTCATTTCGGGCGAAGGCTGGGACGGCTGCGTGGGCCAGCGGTATGACCCCAATGCGCCCGCCTGGCGGAAATTCTCCAACAGGAATTACGTTCGCTCCATCGATTTCGAAGCAAAGGGCTGGCGCCTCGAGCGCGTGCGCGGCGAAGGAGAAAACCCCGGCCGGGGCGGCTGCGGGGCCGGGCCGATTTCCGACCAGAATCAGAACCAGGTGACCCGGATCAATGCCAATTCGCCCTGGAATACGCAGATGGAATACATTCTGCTGCCCGAAGGTTTTCTGAAAACGGCGCTCGAAAAGAACGCCGCGCTGAGCACGGAAAAAATCAAAGGCCGGAAATTCACGGTCCTCACCTTCATGGGCGAGAACAAGGCCCCGGTCAAGGGTTACATCGACGGCGCCGGCTATGTGGACAGGGTTGAAACCACAATCAACAACGACGTCCTGGGGGACATTGTCTGGAGCGCCGATTATACGGGCTGGAAGGATTTCAACGGCGTGAAATTTCCGGCCCGCATCGTACAGCATCAGGGCGAGCCTGAGTACTTCGAATTGAACGTGACTGATGTGAAGCCGAATGCAGCAGTGGACCTGTCTCCGCCGCCCGGGCGCGGTGGGCGCGGAGGCCGCGGCGGGCGCGGTGGCGCCGGCAGAGGCGAGCCGGCCGGTCCCATATCCGAGGATCTCGGCGGAGGCTTCTGGCTGATCAAGGGCGGCTACGGTTCTGTCATAGCGGAGTTCAAGGACTATATCGTCGTCATCGAAGGACCGCAGAACGACATGCGGGCCAACCAGATCATCGCCGAAGCGAAGCGGCTGGTTCCGGGCAAGCCGATCCGGTATGTGATCAATACACACGCCCATTTCGACCACAGCGGCGGGCTGCGCGCCTTCGTCGCCGAGGGCGCCACGATCGTCACCTGCAAAGAGAACAAGGCTTTTTACGAAAAGGCCTTCAAGAACCCGCACACGCTCGCGCCCGATACGCTGTCGCAGAAAACGCCGCAGCCGAAACTTCGGATCGAAACCGTGGGAGAAACGAAGACCCTGACGGACGGCGAGCACACCATCGATCTCTACCGGGTGGACGGCAGCACGCACGCCATCGGCATGCTGATGGCGTACCTTCCGAAACAGAAAATTCTGATCGAAGCGGACGAATTCAACGTCGGTGCGGCCAATGCGGCGACGCCCGCGAACATCAACCCGTATCACACGAATCTGCTCGCGAACATCGAGCGCCTGAAGCTGGATGTGGATCGTATTATTCCGATTCACCTTCCGAATGTCAACCGCAAAGTGACAATGGCGGAACTGCATACGGCAGCCGGCAGGTGACGCGCTACCGGCCGCACTCGCCCACCAGCGCTTTCAACCGCAGAGCATTCCGCGCGGCGTAGCCGGAATCGTCGTTATCGAATTAAACGTAGACGGCCGCGAGGCGACGGCTCCAGTCTTTGATCCGGTGAGCCCACTTGCGCAATGCGGCGTCGCTGTAACACCCCTGATATTTGCCGCCGGGGCCATGCAGGCGGATGTAGCAGAAATCGGCGGTGATTGCGAGAGGCGACACATATCCGGCCAGATCGAAGATGCAGTTAGCCGCATTGTGCCGCGCCAGCAGATCGAGAACCTGGGATGTGTTCCACGTCGGGTTCCGGAACTCGAAGGCGAAGC
>CAZXCO010001067.1:0-4924 GCA_964639095.1 uncultured Solibacteraceae bacterium | reverse complement strand
CGTTCGCGGATCGCGATGATGCGTTTGTAGCCGCCGTCGTGAAGCTCCAGACGCACGGCGCCATTTTTCTCGTGAACGATGATCCAGTCCGGGAGCTGATTCTGGTAATAGCTCACGACCTGATCGATCGGATCAGACGTGACCACCTCCGAGGCCGATACGGCGAAGCCGTGGTCTTTTCCATCTGCGGGTTCCCACTCGAAGACGGCGTCTCCGCCCGAGTCGCGTACCCGGCGGGCGCCGGGATAAAGCGGAACACCGGCAGCACCGGCGCCGGGTCTCTCGTGCGCCCGGACCGACAGGCGTCCGGCAGGCGTGTCGAGCGACACCGAGTCGCCGTTTCTGGTTGCAGAGGTTTCCACGTGAACGTTGCGGGCGATCAGGATGGCGCCGGCAACGGCCAGACAGACAAACGCGAACGCGGCGGCCAGCAGACCCAGGAGAATGCCGCCCCGCCGGGAATTCAAACCGCCCATTGTGTTCTCCTGAGTCTATTACGAATCGAAGGGCCTCCTGGTTCGCAAAGCCGCGCCGGGAATCGCCGCCCGGGCTCGCCGCCGGCTCCCCGGGGCATGGTAGCGTTGCTTTTTCATGGACAACATCACGGTTCTGGTGCTGGCTGATCCTGCGGCAAGGGCGCTCCGGAAGCTGGACGCGATCGGCGAAGGCGTCACCGTCCGGATCGGAAAGACCGCCGAGTCTCTGAAAGACGCGCTGGCTGACGCGCGGGTGCTCTTCAACTGGAGCGGATCGAAGCCGGACGTCCGGCGCATCATGGAACAGGCGCCCCGCCTGGAATGGATTCATGCCATGTATGCCGGGCTCGACCGGTCGCTGTTCCCCGAACTGGTGGACAGCCCGATTCCGCTCACGAACGGGTCAGGTGTTTTCAGCCAGTCGCTGGGTGAGTTCATTCTGCTGGGGATGCTTTACTTCGCCAAGGATATCCCCCGCCGGATGCAGGCGAAGGCAGCGCACCGCTGGGAGGTCTTCGACAACAAGGAGATCAGCCGCCAGACTGTCGGGATTGTGGCGCATGGAGACATCGGGCGCGCGGTGGCATGGCGGGCGAAAGCCCTCGGGATGCGAGTACTGGCCTCACGCCGGAACCCGTCGCCCCGCGCCGGAGACGAGCATGTGGATCGAGTTTACGGGGCCGCCGAACTGCATGCGATGCTGCCGGAATGCGACTACGTGGCGGTCACGGCGCCTCTCACCGAGGAGACGAGGGGCCTCATCGGCAGGCGCGAGTTCGAGCTGATGAAGCCGGAGGCGGTGATCCTGAACGTGGGCCGCGGTCCGGTCATCGACGAGACTGCGATGATCGACGCGCTGCGCACTAATCGCATCCGGGGCGCCGCGCTGGACGTGTTCGATGTGGAACCGCTGCCCCCGGATCATCCGTTGTGGTCGCTCGAGAACGTGCTGATCTCGGCGCATTGCGCCGATCACGTGGAGGGTTGGGTGGAATCGGCCGTCGTCTTTTTCCTCGAACAGTTTGCGCGGTGGAGGAAGGGCGAACCGCTCCGGAACGTGGTCAACAAGCGCGCCGGCTACTGAAACGGCCGGCGCGTCAGTTTCTGGAACTTCCCGGCGTTTCCGGACGCAATAAGGGTGAAGATGCCGGATGCCAATCAGCCGGTCCGCGAAGCGTTCGCCGGACTCCGGGCGGGAGACCCGGAAGCATTCCTTCTGATCTACCGGCTGTGCAGTCCGGCGGTCTTCCGGTTTGCGCTGCACATGACCGGAGACCGTATGAAGGCAGGCGAGATCACGCAGGATGTGTTCGTCTGGCTGATGCACCATCCGGAAAGTTTCGACGGTTCCCGCGGCGAACCGGCGGCGTTCCTGATCGGCGTCACGCGCAAACTGCTCCTGCGCCAGCGCCGGAACGAGCGCCGCTGGGTGCCGCTGGCGGCCGGCGATACGGCGCAGGGTCCCCTGACCGCGCCGTTTGCCGCGCCGGCCATGCATGAATCGCGGGCCGAGTCGCAGACCGAAGCGCTGCGGGATGCCATTGGGTCTCTTCCGGTCCGCTATCGCGAGGTGGTCGTCCTGTGCGATCTCGAGGAAAAAACGTATGAAGCGGCCGCGGAGGTGCTCGAATGCGCCGTGGGAACCGTGCGGTCCAGGCTGCACCGTGCGCGGGCGCTGCTGGGGCGGAAGCTGCAGTCGAAGAAGGAAATCCAGAGGTGTGCCGTATGAGTTGTTCTGAATGGCGCGGCCAGATCATCGAACTCGCGCGGGGACGCTGGCCGGACAGCGGGAGCCTGCCGGAAGCTGAGAAAAGAAAGCGCGCCATGGCGCACGCGAGCGTGTGTCCGGAGTGCAGCCGGCTGCTTGAAGGACAGCGGGCGCTGACCGCGGCCTGCCGCGAATTCGCACGGGAAACGCCTGCGGCGCCGCCGGCGGACCTCGAATCGGTCCTGCTGGCCGAGTTGGCGTCGCAGCGCCCGGCTCGTGTTCACCACTGGTATCGCGGCCGCTGGCAAATCGCGGCGGGGCTGGGCGTAGCGGCCGCGGGGCTGGCATGGCTGGCGGCGATGCAGAGACCGCGGCAGCCGCTGATGGTTCCGGCGGCTCCGGCGATGATCCAGGGGAAGGCTCAGGAGAAAGCTCAGCGGCCGGCGCCGGCCGTGCGGGTGGTGGCGTCCCTGCAGGAGGCTGAAGCGGCGCGCGAGCCCGAAAAGGCGCGTAAATCCGAAGTTCAACCGGCCGGTGTGCAGGCGAGTGCTTCCAGACCGTCTCCGGCCCTCGAAGCCCGCCAACAGCCTTCCCGGCCGGAGGCGGATTTGACGCCGTTCACGGCCATTCCATATACGGCGCCGCTCTCTCCCTGGGAGCACGCGAGCATCGTGCGGATGGAGGTGCCGGTGACGGCACTGGTCGCCGTGGGTCTCACGACGGCGGCTCCGGATCCGGACGCAAGCACTCCGGCGGATGTGATTGTGGGCGAGGACGGACGGATCCGGGCCATCCGGCTGGTCCCCGCTGACGACGAGCAAACGATTTCCAGTGAAGACAGGAGCATGAAACGATGAAAAGCGCGTATTTCCTTCAGGCAGCGACGGCTTTCGGGATTCTCTGCAGCCCGTTATGCGGTCAGGCGCCACCCACACCCGGGATTTTGTATCAACAGGCCGGCGTGATCGGGACGCCGTTCGTCGCCGGCGGCGCGGTGACCACGCTTCCGGCCGTCGTCGGCTCGGAACTTTTCAGCGCCGGCACGGTTCAGGGGAGTCCGTTTTCCGCGACTCACGAATCGCATAGTCTGCAGGTGCTCGGCGACGGCACGAGGATCGAACGAAATGAGTCTTATCCGGTTTACCGCGACAGCATGGGGCGGACCCGGGTCGAAAACGGGCCGGAGGGGGCCCGGACCGTGGTGATTCAGGATCCCGTAGCGGGGAAGATGATCATTTTGAATCCGGCAACGCACACGGCGCAGGAATTGCCGTCGCTGCCCGCGAAAAAACTGGCGGCGATTTCCGGCGCCCGCCCCGCACGGACCGCCATCGTTACCGAGGCCGGGCAGTTCGAGAGGAAGCTGGAGGCGGTTACCGGAGGCGCGGCTGCCGGCGGTACGATTCACGTGATGGTGGCTCCGGACGGGCCGGTTGCAGGGGTTGCGACGGCAGGGCCCGGCACTCCTGTTGCTGCAATACCAAAGAGCGTTATCGCGGCCAGCGCGATCACAACCGCGGTGGCCCCCGTGCCCTCCGACAGCAGCGGGGAAGATCTTCCGGCCCAGAGTGTCAACGGTGTGATGGCGACCGGGCATAAGACCACGATCACGATTCCGGTGGGCCAGATCGGAAACGACCGTCCGATTCAGGTCGTGAACGAAACGTGGTACTCCTCCGATCTCCAGATGGTTGTGAAGAGCTCCAACTCCGATCCGCGCTTTGGTAATACGAGCTATGAGCTGACCAATATCGTGCGCAGCGAGCCGGACCCTTCCTTGTTCGAGGTCCCGTCGGATTACACCGTGTCGGACCCGAAGGCGCAATTCCGCGTGGTGCAGCCGAAGGAGTAATCGAGGCTGCACCGCCGGGCGGGGCGTTCGGAGTTGCACTCGCCAAACCCGGCATGTTAATCTTTCGAAGTACCCCCGAAACGCTCAATGGGAGGTGTGCGCTTTTGGCGCCGCCGCTAGTACCAGTGAGGAGATATGCCCAGGAAATCCGGAAAGAAATACCATGCTGCGCTCAAGCAGGTCGAAGCGCATGATTATACGCTAGATCAGGCAGTTCCCCTCCTTCAGAAAATCAAGTTTGCCAAATTCGACGAAACGGTCGAGATCCACATGCGTCTGGGCGTGGATCCGAAGCACGCCGATCAGATGGTGCGCGGCACTGTCCTGATGCCCAACGGGCTCGGGAAATCCAAGACCGTCCTCGTAATCGCCAGCGGCGACAAACTGCGCGAGGCGACCGAAGCGGGCGCGGATTACGTGGGCGGCGAAGACATGGTCAACAAGATCCAGTCGGAAGGCTGGACGGCTTTCGACGCAGTGATCGCGACGCCCGATATGATGCGCTCCGTTGGCAAGCTCGGAAAAGTGCTCGGGCCCCGCGGCCTGATGCCCAATCCGAAAACCGGCACCGTGACGGCCGAAGTCGGCAAGGCGGTGCAGGAAGTGAAGGCCGGCAAGGTGGAGTTTCGTGTCGACAAGACCGGCATCATTCATGCGCCGATCGGCAAGATCAGCTTCGAGCCGGGCAAGCTGGTGGAGAATGCCACGAGTCTGATTTCGGCGGTCCTCAAGGCCAAGCCGTCCGTGGCGAAGGGAAAGTATGTGAAGAGCGCGACTTTGTGCTCGACCATGAGTCCCGGTATTCCCATCAGCGTGGCGGAACTGACGGCGAAGGAAGCCGCCGGCCAGGCATAGGACGCCGGCATCAGCGGGAAAGACGGGCCTGAT
>CAZXCO010001066.1:0-3716 GCA_964639095.1 uncultured Solibacteraceae bacterium | reverse complement strand
ACCGCTGCAATAAAAGACGTCGAAGTGCTCATACGGCATCGAATACGGGTGCTCTACATGGCCAGCCTTCTCCACATGATCGAACAGCCGTTTCAACACTGCCTCCCGGTCATCCATCACGATCATGCTTTCCCCCGTATAGCCGCGCGGGCCCCATAAGAAGTAACTTTGATGTCCACTGATGGCCGGGGGTAGTCCGTACCTCGGGCCGAAGAAGTCGATGGCGCCCGCCTGTCCGTAGTTCTGGCCAAAGATAGCAGTCTTCGAGCGAACAGGCGCCGGCAATGCATTGTAGATCCTGGCGACGGTTGCGGCCATTTCCTCCCATCCGAATTGGTCGGCGAAGATTTGCGGAAGCGGACCCAGCCGGTGATTTTCAATCGCTGGCTGCGATAGATGCAATGCCGCGGAGTAGCGAATGAATCGTGCGGGCGAAAGCACCGGAATCGCAAGCGGCGAGAGGATCGCTCCCGCAAGAACCATCAGGGTGGGAAGCAGGACTCTGGCCCACCGGCGGAGCCACCCTTCCAGAGCCCACTCTTCCACAACGACGGCGCCGCCCGCGAACAGCAGCGGGAATGCCGGGAACAGGTAATAGATTCGCGGGCTGCGGATGACAATCACCAGCGCTGTAAAAACCCACCCCCATCCGAGTGCCCGGAACGGCTTCCCTCGTTTGCTTCCGAAGAAAAACCATAGCCCGCTGAGCCACACAGGGGCCGCCAGAGGATTCATTGCCAGCAATTCCTGCCCAAAGAACTGCACGGGGTTCAGCGCAACGTCGCGGCCGCTGCGGCGAATATTCGCCTGCAATTCCAGAAATGGAAAATGATGCCGGGCATTCCAAAGAAGATTGGGCAGGAAAAGCAGGAGAGCGATTGCGCCGCCGATCCAGGGCCACGGCGACGCGAGCATCCGCCGGCGCGGAGTCAGCAGCAGGCCCACGACGATACCGGCTCCGAAGATCAGCATGGAGTATTTGTTTTCGAGCCCGACGCCACTGAGGATGCCGAACCAGATCCACAAGCGCGGGTTACCCGTCCTCCAGATCCTCAACAGCAGCCACGCACAGCCCATCCAGATCAGGGGCTCAAACGCATTCATGGAAAGGAAATTGTCGATGCTGAGGATTCCCGGGGCCGCCAGTACGGCGATTGCCGCAAGAACACCGGCGTATGGTGTGCCTCCCAGCTCACGCGCGATCAGACCGGTGAGCAGCACTTCACACGCGCCGGCCAGCGCGGGAAGGAAGCGAATCGCGGTGAGCGATTCGCCGAGGACGTGTCGCTCAAACCAGGCGATCAGTGCGATCAGAGGAGGCTGATCGACATATCCCCAATCCAGATGGTGGCTGCAGGCCAGATAGTACAGCTCATCGACGAAATAGCCATAAGAGCGGCTCGCGTAGAGGTGCACGACGAGTTTGGCGGCCGCAATCGCTGCAAGAATCGCTCCACCGTTTCCAATAAGGCGGCTGTGGCGGGAGGCCGAACTACGACGTGACGCAACGGGAACAGAGGCGTGGTGCAGCATCGGAGGATGTTGTCTGGATTTACTACGAGGAAGGAGGCAGAAATGTTCGGCGGCGCGACTGGGGCGGGCGAGACATATTCGGCATTTCCATGCGTCATGGACTGGAGCCCGCTCTGGAAGAGCGAAAGTCCATTATTGGCGGTCAGCGACTGCCCGCCATCCTGAGCCGTCGTTTACTACCGTAATGAAAGGCAGAACTGAACGCGTAGCGGTCCAGTCGCGAAATATCCTGTGCGGCGTCCTTGAGGACTCCCACTATTTCCGGCAGGGGCCTTTCCCAGAATGGGTGCCCAACGTCGCCAGCCAGCGCGAGCGCCGCTTGTACGCTTCCGCGCGAGTTCATAATCGGAGCCCCAAGGCTCCGTCTGCCTCCGGTCAGCTCCTGGTCGCAAAGAGCATACCCGCACGCGGCCACCGATCCCAGTTCCACCAGCAGTTGACTCTCATCCGTAATCGTCTGCTTCGTCAGCTGCGCCAGAGGGTTTCGTTGGATCCGCACCATGAGGTCCTGCCTCGGAAGATTCGCGAGAAGCACTTTGCCGGTCGCCGTGGCATGGGCTGGAAACTCCGTGCCCGTATCTACCTGCACGTCAATGAACTCGCTGTTGGCCACGCGAGCGACGACTATCAATCGCTCACGATCAAGGACCCCCATTACAACATCAAGACCGGTGTATACGGCCAGTTGCCTCAGGACCGGGCCGGCCAGAGTGGGAAAATCCAGCTGCTGCAGCGCTCCCCGCGCAATCGCCAGTACCTTGAGCCCGATTTTGTAACGGCTCGTCGCGCCGTCGCGCGTGAGAAAGCCCTCTCTTTCCAGCCGGCTTAGCAGATACGAACTGCTGCTGGTGGCAATGCCCAATCCCTCGCTGACCTGCTTATTGGTAAGACCCTCCGGCGTGCGGGAAATGTCATTAAGGACAATCAACGCTCGCTCCAGAGAATTGGAAGGTACCTTGCGCGCGCGAACCCCGGCGCGTTTCGCCATACAAACCAATATACAGGTCACGCGCATTCCTGGCTCAATAGGTTGAGTACAGCCTTGACCCGGCCAAATCGCTCCATTTAAGATTTCCATGACCTGGGAGAATAATTTGAAGTCGCTACGGAAATGCAGGACGGGAACCTCAGTGAATTTGTTGTGTCTGGGGAGCGTTCTGCTCCTGCCGTGTCCTGGTGCAACACCGGCGCGCCAGCAGGAGGTGGTGAGACAGTATTGCGTCGTCTGCCATAACGACCGGTTGAAAACCGGCGGCCTGTCGCTCGAAAAACTCGATCTCACCGCTGCGGGAGACCATCCCGAAATATGGGAAAAAGTGATCCGCAAACTCCGGGCCGGAGTAATGCCTCCCCCTGGCGTCCGGCGGCCATCGCATGTGGAGTACGAAAATCTTCTGGAATGGCTTGAGACGGAGATCGACCGCAAAGCCTCGGCGCGTCCGAATCCTGGCACAGTGGTGCTGCATCGGCTGAATCGCGCCGAGTACGCCAACGCCATTCGCGACCTTCTCGACATTCAGGTGGATGCGGCCAATCTGCTGCCGCCCGACGACTCGGCGCGTGGTTTCGACAACATTGCAGGCTCCCTGACGATCTCGCCGACTCTGCTGGAGGCCTATTTAACTGCCGCCACGCGGATTGCGCGCATGGCGGTTGGCTATTGGAATTCGCCCGCCGAAGCGGTCTACACCGCGCCTGCAGATACATCGCAGACTCAACGGCTGGAGGGGTTGCCATTCGGCACGCGCGGAGGCATGAAGGTGATCCACACGTTCCCCGCGGATGGTAAGTACAAGTTCTCGATTCAGAATTTCGGCCTCGGGCGGTACGTTCCGGGGGAGAAGGTGGAACTGCTGATCGACAACCAGCGGGCAGTCCTGACGAATTATGCGGGCGTGGGCATGAATCAGGGCGTGAATCAGGCGGATGGATCCCTCGATCTCACCATCCCTGTGAAAGCCGGAACGCATACGGTGGCGATCACGTTTGTAGCGACCAACTACCGGCCCAGCCTCGACATGATCCGCCAGTACGACCGGAAATCGCTCGAGCAGAACACTTTTCCGCAACTGGAATACTATCCAGCCATCGGCTACCTGCAGATCCAGGGACCATTTGAAGCCAGGCAGCCTGCCGATTCACCCAGTCTGCGCAAGGTGATGGTCTGTCATCCCGCCGGCCCG
>CAZXCO010001065.1:0-3357 GCA_964639095.1 uncultured Solibacteraceae bacterium | reverse complement strand
GATTCCCCCGCCGCCGACGCCGAAAGAGGCCTTCGGGATCGCGACCCGGAACAGCTTCGATTACTCGGCGTTCCTGTTCGTGGGTGTCACATCGGCCATGGCGGAGGCTCAGGATGCGCACAAGCAACTCGGCGAGGGGCTTACAGGATTCGGCCGTTACTACTGGCGCGGATGGGTCGACAAGACGGATGGCAATTATCTGGTGATTTTCGCCCTGCCGACAGTCTTCCATGAGGACGAGCGCTATTTCGCGATGGGCGAAGGCAGTATCTGGAAACGGGCCGCTTACGCCGCGAGCCGTGTTCTGATCACCCCGAATTACAGCGGGCACAACACCCTGAACGCCTCGGAACTGCTGGGGCGCGCGATGGCTCAGGGGATTTCCACCGCCTACTACCCGAGCAGCGACCGCACCATCGGAGAGCTTGCGACGAAATACGGGTTTTCGATCATGCGCGACGCGCTGACCAACGTGTTTCGCGAATTCTGGCCGGATATCGCCACGCACGTCCTGCGCCGGCATCCCTGAGGCCCGGAACAGACCGGCAACGGCCTTTACCGTACATTTTTCCCGACAGCCAGCGTGACTGATCCGGTCTCGCCGGTAACGCGGTCCTGCACCACCACGCGAAGGGGCCCCGAGAGTGAACCCGCGAAAAACGGCCGCCGCAGCGGATATCCATTGCGAAGCGCCTCCTGCAGGCGATTGCCGGAGAGGTTGAGCCGGATCTCCTCCAGCGTTCCATTCGGCTTCTTCTTCGGGGGGAATTCGGTCGCGATCGCGAGCAGGGCCACCCAGCGTTCCTTGTTTCCCTGCCCTTCGTGCTCCAGATGGAACTGGTGCAGATCGAGAACCAGATCGAGGTTGTACTCGCCAGGCTTGTCCGCCACGGATGCTTTCGCCATCACGCCAAGCGTTGTCGCCTCCAGCGGATTCAGGAATACCTCGTCCAGCGCCGCTTTGCGTTGCCGCTCTTTTGGAGGCTTCGATTCCGATGCGAAATAGCCTTTGCGGTAGCGCATCCGGACGCCCGGCTTTGCGACTTTGACGGAAATCGAGTGATAGCTGCCGTCGAGGCGGTCATCCGAGGGGTAGTAACTCAGCGCATAGGTGATTTCGCTGTCCTGCTCGACCGTCCGGATCGCGCCTTCGAGATCGTTGAGGACATAGAAGGCTCGGCCGCCCGTTCTGCCCGCCAGCAGGTTCATCGTATCGATACCAGGCGCGGTGAAGGCGCCGTCGATGGGGTTGCGCGGGTCGATCGGATAGACGGCGATATTGGCGTCGTTCAGAGCGCGCGCCGCGTTGTCGATTTCATTCGCGAAGTCGCGGTCTTCAATCTGGGTGCGGCCGTTCCGCCTGCCCTGCCACCTGTATTGCGCCGGGAAGGCCGCTGTGAACCAGACCAGCTTCTTGCGGCCGCCGAGCGCAGCGAGGTGTTTCGCGATTGCCTCGAGGGCGGAAACAGTGACGGCCGCCCGGTTTTTCATCGCGAAGTCCTTCAGCTCGTTCGCACCGTTCTGGATCATGTCGTCGGTCAGAGCGTCGCCGGTGACGGGCAGGTCTTCAGTGAAGAGCTCGGCAGTCAGGTCGAAAGAAGATTCCGCCGACGCGCGTGAGGATGCCGCGCTACGCAGAACTTCCGGATCGGCCGTGAAATCCTGCACGACCCGAAGAGACTTGTTGAGCGAATAGAGGGCGAGACGCTCGCCCGTCGGAGCCGTTTCCAGATAGTTGAGCAACTGGCGGCGGACCTCGGCCTGGTCGCCCACATCCGTATTCAATCTGTCGATCAGCAGAACAGTGATGCCGGCGGATTCGCCCTCCCGGCTCACCGGGCGATTGGACACGACTCCCGGGGGAAGGGCGCTTTCCGGAAGCTGGCTATCGGCGCCGACGACGCGAAACGCAGCGATCTTCTGCGGCCGGCCATTGTCGAAGATCGAGAAATCGTCTTTCGAAAGACCCGCCACCGGATGCCCTTTACGGCTCACGAGCACATCCACTTCGACGAGCCGCGTGCTGACGCGAAAGTCGGGCGTACTCTGTGCGCGGGCGAGAGCGCCGGCCAGCAGCGCTGTCAGCGCCGCACCCGCCGCAAAACGCGCCCTGTGGCAGGCGGAAGGCAATGCCCTGATTCTACTTTGCTTCGGGCACGGGCCGGGGCACGTGCATCGACATCAGCACGAGCGTGCCATTGATCGGGCTGAACCAGTGCGGCGTGTTCTCCGGAACCACGATAAAATCGCCTTTGGCGATGTTCCGCGTCATTCCTCCCTCGATTGCCGTTCCGGTAAGGTTTTCAGCGTTGGTGCGTTTCTCGTTGACAAGTTTCCCGCCGGTCACCAGTGTGGCCGAACCGTCGATTACATAGAAATACTCCGCTTCCTTCTCGTGGACGGACGCGGCTCCCACGGATGCGCGATATTCCAGGTTAGTGCTGTAAGGCGCGAGCCGCAGAATGTTTTGCGACACAAGGGCCTGTCCCTCTTTACGCGTGCTCTTCGCTCTCGCGATCATGGCGTTGATGTCGGCCGCGGAGGTATACGTCTTCGCCTGCTGCACCCGCGGGGCGGGGCGCTGTGCGACTGCCGCTCCAGCCAGCAGCATAAGCGTAAGTCCGATTCCGATTCTTTGCATTTGAATCTCCTGTTTGCCGGCTCAGGAATAGCCAGGCTTCGAAGATGCTAACACAATCTTCGTCGCGCATCCTGAAAGACAGGCCAGGGCAGCTCTCCGGAGCGGAATACCGGAAATCCCATGGCATACTGAACCGCAGCAGCCCGATGCAAACAAACGAGAAAGGCGCTGATTTTCCGGCTCATGGCCTTCCGGCTGGACGGATGCCGTGCTGACGGCTTTGACGCGCGCCGTGAGCCATTCGCTCGGATCCTGCGAACTCACGTGGCTCATCCGCGAGAAAATCGATATCGATCGAGCCATCGCACAGCACACGGAGTATGAGCGCGCGCTCGCGGCCCTGGGAGTCCGGGTCATATCGCTGCCCGAACAGCCGGACATGCCAGACGCCGTTTTTGTGGAGGACCCGCTCGTCGTGGTCGACGAACTGGCGATCCTGACTCGCATGGGAGCCCTCAGCAGGCGGCGGGAGAGCGAGAGCCTGGCGGCAGCCATTGCGCACTGGCGTCCGGTGCGTTCGCTGACAGCGCCGGCCACGCTGGAAGGCGGCGATGTGATGCGCATCGGGCGCGATGTTTTCGCGGGCCTTTCCAGCCGTACGAACGCCGAAGGCATCCGCCAACTCGCTCTGGCCCTCGAACCGCTGGGCTACCGCGTCCATTCCGTCGAAGTCCGCGGGTGTCTGCATCTGAAATCAGCGTGCTGCCCCCTCGGAG
>CAZXCO010001064.1:0-6800 GCA_964639095.1 uncultured Solibacteraceae bacterium | reverse complement strand
CCTGGCGCAGTTGGTTCAGGGCGCCGCGGTAGGCATCGAGGCGAGTGCTCTGATAGAGCACCGGCCCGTCCCACTGGAAACCGAAAGCTTCCAGAGTGGAGAGGATGTCCCGATCCGCCCCGGGAACGACTCGCGGCGTATCGAGATCTTCCATGCGCACCAGCCAGTGGCCGTCCTTCGAGCGCGCATCGAGATAGCTCGCAACAGCGGCGACCAGCGAACCGAAGTGCAGCGGACCTGTCGGGGAAGGAGCAAAGCGGCCAATGACTCCGCCGCTCATAGCAGTTGCGGCAGGATTTCGGCCGAAGTCCCGCGGATCGAGCAGGTGACCTCGTCCGAGAAACCGGTAGCCTCCGGATTGATCTCGATAACCGCCCGGGCTATGGGGATCAGACCGGCCGCGGGATAGACGCGCGCGGAGGTACCCGCAACAATGAGAACATCTGCCGCGCGGACAGCGGCCTCGGCCCGTTCAAAGGCTCCGGACGGCAGCGATTCGCCAAACCAGACCACGCCGGGACGCAGCATGCCGCCGCAGGCGCAGTAAGGCGGAAGATTTTCCAGCCGGCTGCGATCCACCCGCTCTCTGCCGCATTCGAGGCAGCGCACGGTCCAGATATCGCCGTGCAGCCGGATCACATTCTTCGATCCGGCCTGATCGTGCAGGCCATCGACATTCTGTGTGATCAGAGTAAAGACTGGCTTCTTCTTTTCCAGTTCGGCAAGCGCGTAATGCCCGGCATTCGGCTTCGCCTGCGCAATCGCGCGGCGGCGTTCCTCATACCAGGCCCAGACGAGCCTGGGATTGCGGGCGAAGGCTTCCGGTGTGGCAAGATCTTCGAAGCGATACTGCTGCCAGAAGCCGGGCTGGCCTCCCGAAGCGCTGCGAAAGGTCGGGATACCGCTCTCGGCGGAGACGCCCGCGCCGGTCAGAACCGCGACATCAGCCGCGCATCTCAACAGCTTCGCCGCTGCCTGCATTGGTTTCCGTCAGTCGCATCAGATCGAGCCGGAGGGCATCGACCAGCGCGTTCCAGCTCGCTTCAATGACGTCGTCCGAAACGCCCACCGTCGACCAGCTCTTCTGGTGATCGGACCACTCCACAAGGACACGGACCTTGGCCGCCGTACCCTTCTTCGAATCGAGAACCCGCACCTTGTAATCGGTCAGGCGGACGTCGCCGATCTGCGGAAAGAGTGCCGAGATGCACTTGCGCAGACAAAGATCGAGCGCATTGACAGGACCGTTGCCCGTGGCGACAGCGGTGTGAGCGCCATCCTGCGTATTCACGCTGACGATCGCCCGCGCCTCGCCGGACTTGATGGTGACTTCGTAGCTCTCCACATCGAAGAACTTCACGCCCGGCTGCAGTGACTGGCGGACGAGAAGCTCAAACGTGCCATCGGCCGCTTCGAGATCGTAACCCTGGAACTCCAGTTCCTTGATGCGCTCCAGAAGCTCGCGGCGGGTCTGCTCCGGAATGCGATCGGCGAAGCCCTGCTGCTGAAGCTGATAAAGAACGTTGCTGCGCCCCGAGAGATCGCTGACGAGGACCCACAGCGTGTTGCCGACGAGATCGGGCGAGACGTGCTCGTAGGTCTTCGAATCTTTCATCACGGCGCTGACATGAACGCCGCCTTTATGGGCGAAGGCGCTCTGGCCGACGTAAGGCTGGTCCTTCCGCAGGGGTAGATTCGCCAGTTCGGCGATGTAGCGGCAGGTGGAGGCGAGAGAGCGAAGCTTGTCGGACCCGACGGTTGTGTGGCCGAGTTTCAGCTCGAGATTGGCGATGACCGATGCCAGGTTCACGTTCCCGCACCGCTCGCCATAGCCGTTGAGACACCCCTGCACGTGCGAGGCGCCTTTTTCGATGGCCGCCAGAGCGTTGGCGACCGCAACTCCCGAATCGTTATGAGGATGAATGCCGATCACGCCGTCGAAGCGCGAGCGGACATCGGCGACGATCTGGGCCAGGAAATCGGTTAACGTCCCGCCGTTGGTGTCGCAGAGACAGAGCACATCGGCTCCGGCGCTCTTCGCCGCTTCGAGCGTGCGGAGAGCGAAGTCGCGGTTATGGATATAACCGTCGAAAAAGTGCTCGGCATCGTAGACGACTTCCTTGCCGTGGTCTTTCAGGTACCGGACGGTCTCGCCGATCAGCGCGAGATTCTCCTCTTCCCCGATGCCGAGCGCGCGGGACACGTGGAAGTCCCAGCTCTTGCCGAAGATCGTGACGCAGGGCGTTCCGGCCTCGATCAGTTCGCGCACGTTACGGTCTTCCTGGACGGAGTTCCTCGCAAAGCGCGTGGATCCGAAGGCGGTCAGCTTCGCATGCCGGAGCTTCAGTCCGCGCGCCTGTTCGAAGAACTCCTTGTCCCTGGGGTTGGAACCGGGCCATCCGCCTTCAATGTAGTCAATACCGAGCTCATCCAGTTTCCGGGCAATGAGGATCTTATCCTCGACCGAGAAAGAGACGGCTTCGCCCTGCGTGCCGTCCCGAAGAGTGGTATCGAACGTTTGAATGCGCATGGTGGATTCTCTGTCTTCAAGAAGCGGCTGACGCCGCATGTCCCCGCTCCTTCAGGCCTGGGGGACGCCGACCTCCTTGTTGCGTTTGAGAAAAGTCATCATTTTACGCAGCTCGCGGCCGACATTTTCGATGGGCTGATCGGCCTGCTGGGAGCGCATCGCGAGAAACTTCTCGCGGCCCGCTTTGTTTTCCCCGATCCACTGGCGGGCGAAGTCGCCGGCCTGGATCTCGGAAAGGATCTTCTTCATCTCTTTGCGCGTCTCGGCCGTGATGATGCGGGGACCGCGCGTGTAGTCGCCATATTCGGCGGTATCGGAAACGGAGAAGCGCATGTAGCCGAGTCCGCCCTCATAAATCAGGTCGACGATGAGCTTCAGCTCATGCAGGCATTCGAAGTAGGCGATCTCGGGAGCATAACCCGCTTCCACCAGCGTTTCGAATCCGGCGCGGATCAGCTCGGAAGCGCCGCCGCAGAGAACGGCCTGTTCGCCAAAGAGATCGCTCTCGGTCTCTTCGCGGAAGGTGGTTTCGATGACGCCGGCGCGGAGGCAGCCCAGAGCGGCGGCGTAGGCGAGAGCATTCTCGAGAGCCTTTCCGCTGGCATCCTGCTGAATGGCGACGAGCGCGGGCACGCCGGAACCTTCCACGAAGACTTCGCGGACGCGATGGCCGGGGGCTTTGGGCGCGATCATCGACACGTCGACGTTCGCGGGGGGCTTGATGAACCCGAAATGGATGTTGAATCCATGAGCGAACATCAGGGTCTTGCCGGCCGAGAGGTTGGGCGCAATATCGGAGGCGTAGAGATCGGCCTGGATATGGTCGGGCACCAGGATCATCATCGTGTCGGCGGCCTTCGCGGCTTCGGAAGGCGTGAGAACGGTGAGGCCGGCGGCGATGGCCTTGGCGCGGCTCTTGCTCTCCGCGGGCAGGCCGACCACAACGTCGAGTCCGGAGTCACGCAGGTTCAACGCGTGGGCGTGTCCCTGGGAACCGTAACCGATGATGGCGATCTTTTTCCCTTTCAGGAGGTCGATGTTTCCGTCTTTTTCGTAAAAGCGTCTTGGCATTAAGTGGTCCTTGAGAGTTTTCAGGCGTTAACAGCGGGAGGCCGATTGACAATCGACCGCATTCAGAGCACCTGGGCCGCAGCGGGGGCGGCCACCGGGGGTTGCAGGCGAAGCTTTCTCGTTTCGAGAGACATCGCGATCGCGCCGGAGCGCACGACATCGATCTCGCCGTACGCGCGCATCACTTCGATGAATTCATCGAGCTTCTCGGGATCGCCCGTGGCTTCGATGGCGAAGCCCTCGGTCGAGGAGTCGACGACACGCGAGTGAAAGATCTCGGCTTCCTTGAGTACCGTAGTCCTGCTGTCCTGCGCGCAGCGAACGCGCACCAGCACCATTTCGCGGATCACGGCCGGGGATTCGGTCATATCCGTCGCCTGCAGTACGTTAATCAGCTTGTTGATCTGCTTGATGACCTGAGTGCGTATGCGGTCTTCCACATCGACCACGATGGTCATACGCGAGAGCTGCGGGTCGAGCGTTTTGGCGACCGTCAGACTCTCGATGTTGTAGCCGCGGGCGGAGAGCACGCCAGTCACGCGCAGAAGAGCGCCGGGCTTGTTCTCGAGAAGAATGGATATCGTTTGCAGCATAGGGATTCTCTCAGGCGTTACTCTTCAGGCCACCGCCACCGGTTGCGGCGGGCCCAGCACCATTTCGTGGATCGCGCCGCCAGCCGGGACCATCGGGTAGACGTTCTCGTCACGGGTTACTTTGACGTTGAGGAGATACGGACCAGGCTCCCTCACAGCCTCTTCGAGGGCTTGGGCAAGCTGCCAGGGCTTGTCGATCGTGCGGCCCTTGAATCCATACGCGCCGGCCAGCTTTTCAGCATCGGGGAAGCAGTCGAGATCCACGGCGCTGAGCCGGTTGTTATAGAAGAGCGTCTGCCACTGGCGCACCATCCCCAGATAACCGTTGTTCATCACGACAATCTTGATGGGAAGGGCGTGCGAGGCAATTGTGGCCAGTTCCGGAATGGACATCTGGAAACCGCCGTCGCCGCAGATGGCGAAAACGAGCTTGTCGGGGCGGGCCATCTGGGCGCCGATCGCGGAGGGCAGGCCGAAACCCATCGCCCCCAGCCCGCCGGAGTTGATCCACAGATGAGGTTCGTTGAAGCGGATCAACTGCGCCGCCCACATCTGGTGCTGGCCCACGTCGGAAGTCACGATAGCCTGGCCGCCCGAGAGGCGATCGATCTCGTCCATCAGGTGCTGCGGCTTGATCTGATCTTCGGATCGTGAGCGGTCATAGGGATGCTCCGTCTGCCATGCCCGGATACGGCCCCACCAGTCCGCCCGCACGGCTGCCTGTTTCGTCTTGAGTTCGGGCTCGAGTTCGGCCAGCGCCTTGTTCAGCTTCTGCAGAACGCGTTTCACGTCGCCCACGATCGGGATATCGGGAACGCGGTTCTTGCCGATTTCGGCAGGATCGATGTCCACGTGGATCACGCGGGCGTGGCGGGCGAAGGTCTGGAGCTGACCCGTGACCCGATCGTCGAAACGCGTGCCGAGGGCGATCAGGAGATCGCACTCCGTCATTCCCATGTTGGCCGCGAAGCTGCCGTGCATGCCCGGCATGCTGATGAAGTTCTTGTGGCTGGAGGAGAGGCCGCCGAGCGCCATCAGTGTGCAGACCGTGGGCAGGTCTGCAAGTTCGACCAGCTCAGTGAGCTCTTCGGAGGCGTTGCCGAGCACGATGCCGCCGCCGGCGTAAACAAACGGCCGCTCCGCTTCCCAGATGAGCTGGGCGGCGCGGCGGATCTGGCCGGCATGGCCTTCCGTGAACACCTTGTAGCCCGGGAGATGGATGGTGTCCACAGGCATATAGGGGCCGCGGCCCTGGAAAACGTCCTTCGGGATATCGACGAGCACCGGACCGGGACGGCCGCTGGCGGCGATATAAAAAGCCTCGTGAATGATCTGCGGCAGCTCCTGGATCGTCTTCACCATGAAGTTGTGCTTGGTGGCGGGACGCGTGATGCCGAAGGTGTCGGCTTCCTGGAAAGCATCGCTGCCGATAAGCTTGGAATGCACCTGGCCGGTGATGGCGACTACCGGGATGGAGTCCATCATGGCATCGACGAGCCCCGTAACGAGGTTCGTGGCTCCCGGACCGGAGGTGGCGCAGCAGACCCCGACCTTGCCTGTGGCGCGTGCATATCCCTCGGCGGCGAAGCAGGCATTCTCTTCATGGCGTACGAGGACATGGCGGATGTGGCTGTCGAAGAGGGCATCGTAGAAGGGCAGAGTGACGCCGCCCGGGTAGCCGAAGAAACAATCGACCCCTTCGCGCGCGAGGCACTCGAGCAGGACCTCAGCGCCATTCATGAGCTTGCCGGATTCGTTCATATGTTTAAGAGCCTCAAAACAATAAAAAAGGCCATCAGCCCGGGTTCGTCACCCCGCTGATGGCCTCGGAATCCTTTCGACTGCCCGGAAGCCTCAGACGGGGACCGATACAACGACCCCGATAATCCCAATAATAATGACTACTACAGGGACGGTCGTCATTCGGCCTGTGAAGCTGTTGGGCATTGCCGGAAGCTTTAGTTTAGCGCAAAGTTTTGGAAATGCAAGCAGCATTTTTCATAAAAGATATTTATAGATGATTGAAAGCAAAGAGTGCTGAGGCACGGCCGGGACATCCGATTACAAAGTACTCTACAGAAACAAGTTTCAGCCCGATACTCTCTCTATGACGTTTTCCGACTGGGCAGACTATTTCCAGCAGAACGCCCGTGAACCCGACCTTCCCTGGGCCGATCGCGTCCGTTTATCCGGAGCCGAGAGGCTGACGGTGATCCCCTCCATTCAGCAGTTTCAATTGGGAGAAGGAGCCAGCGGCGTGCGTATGCTGAAGTGCGCCCGGCGGTCCTGCGGCTCTACGGAGGATTCCGGTCTGATGGCGGCACTCACGCTCTTCCTGCAGGAGGAGCAGCGTCACAGCAGGATTCTGGCGCAATTTCTTCAAAGAGAAAACGTGCATTGTCTGCGGAAGCACTGGGTGCACAGTATGTTCCGGTGGATTCGCGGTCTGGCGGGCCTGGAACTGTGCCTGAAGGTTCTGGTGACCGCGGAACTGCTGGCCCGTCCATACTATGCCGCCCTGCGCGATGCCACCGCTTCGCCCCTGCTCAGAAGCATCTGCCAGCGCATTCTGGACGAGGAAGCCGCTCACCTGCGCTTCCAGGCCT
>CAZXCO010001063.1:0-2166 GCA_964639095.1 uncultured Solibacteraceae bacterium | reverse complement strand
GCGAACGGCGTTCCGGGAAATTGTTCGCCAAAATCCCGGTTCTTTGAATTAACCCGACAAATATCAGGAATTCCTTTTAGCTTGCAAGCTCGGTCGTGAATCGAGGCCAGTTGTGCCCGATATGCGTCAATATCGCTGGATCTCCCGGCACTCGCCGGGCCGCTTCGGCGGGCGCACCGAATTTGGCTCACAATGCTCCGAATATAATCGGCAAATGCAATCGAGAATTCTGCTGTTCGCCGCGGTGCTGTTAGTCCTGTGTGGATGTTCGTCGAAATCGCCTGCGCCCCGGACCACCGAGAGCCCCTCGACGGGAAGCGTTACGTGGATCGAGAACGGATGGACCCCTCAGGAGCGGGCCGAGTACCACCACTTGCCTGAAGGCAGCGAACTCATGCCGTATGCGCTGCTTGCGAACCTTAAAGACGCCGATACCGGCAAGCCATTTCTCGAGAATATGGAGCGCTTTGGCTTTATTCCCGACGCGGCGAATTCGACTGCGAATCCGCATGGGTTGCCGATCGGGCTTACTGTCGGACATTCGCGGAATATCGGGCATCCGGGTCTTGAGGTTATCGGGTTCAACTGCGCGGGATGCCACGTCACCGCCGTGACTTACAAAGGGAAAGAGCTTCTGATCGACGGCGCACCTTCGCATGTGGATTTGCAGGGGTATCAGATAGCTTTCAAACGATCGTTCGAAGCGACGATGCGCGATCCAGCGAAGCTTGCCACGCTGGTCGTGGCATTTAATCGCACTCTGCTTGGGGGGAGCGGCCAGGCGAGCGAGGAAGCGTCATCTTATCTGTCGGATGCCGCGGCGAAGAATGGCGGCGACGTCAAGACGGCCCCGACGGCGGACCGAAACTTCCACAGCATCTCGTCGCAAAAAGCTGATGCCGCCGATCCTGCCGCCGCTCCGCGCCGTGAGAATCCGCTGGCAAGATTCCGGACCACTGTGGCGCTTCTGAAAGCACAGCTTGCCTATGTTGAAAATGGCAAGCTGCTGCTGGATGGCACCGAGCCGGGCCCGGGCCGCGTGGACGCGTTCGGCGCGGCGAGGAATCTGCTGTTTCCCAGGGACGCAATGAGAATGCAGTCCCCCGTGAGCTTTCCGTTTATCTGGGATGTTCCGGACACAACACAGCAACGTTCTGAGGCAGATGCTGTGTGGATCCACTATGACGCAAATACGAACTCGATCCTCGAACGGAATATCGGGCAGGCGCTCGGAATGGGTGCGGTTTACGACCCGAAGACATATGAATCGACATTGCGAATCGAAAACCTGCACCGCCTCGAGGTGTTGACGCACAAGCTCAGCCCGCCAAAATGGCCCGCCGATGTTTTCGGACCAGTCGATGACGCGAAAGCAAAGGCTGGCGAGAAGCTTTTCAACGACCTGTGCCGCGACTGCCACCAGAACCGGATATATGCACTGACAGACGTGGGAACCGACCCGCAGCGCGCCAACAGCTTCGGACAACCCGTGGCGAGCGCTGGAGGAAAACCGTTTCCGAACGCAGTTCAGCCGATTCTCGACGGCATTAAGGCGCGGGCTTTTCAGGACGACGGAATTTCACCGGCTGAGCAGGCGACGATGGATGCTCCGAACGTGATCTGGCGGGCGACGGGGAAATATATGGCGCGTCCGCTGACAGGTGTATGGGCGACTGCCCCGTATCTGCACAACGGTTCCGTACCGACGCTATGGGACCTGCTGCATCCGGATCACCGTCCGAAGAAATTCACGACCGGCGGCACCGAGTACGACCCGGCGAAGGTTGGGTATGCAACAACAGGGACCGGCTGGACCTTCGATACATCGCAACCGGGAAACAGCAATATCGGACACAGCGGGGACAAGTACGGCACAAACCTTACTGAGGAGCAGAAAGCGGCCCTGTTGGAGTATCTGAAGAGCATCTGACCAGGCGTCAGCCGGTCCGGTAAAACTTCCATAATCATGGGAGCCGACCAGGAGCAGCGGTTCTCCATCGCGAATCTCGATTATTCCGGTTCTTTCCTTCGTGCTCCGCGGGGGTGAATTTTTTGGGGAGAACGTCGAGTATTTCAATCGCCCGGCGAAGATTCCCCGAACGCTTACCAAGAACCAGCAGGTTGATGACTGAGAAGAAGATGGTGTGAGAGGACTCGAACCTTCTC
>CAZXCO010001062.1:0-2391 GCA_964639095.1 uncultured Solibacteraceae bacterium | reverse complement strand
TTCGCGAAGTCCGCGCCTACGAGCGTGTTCGTGCCGTGGCTCAGGGTGGCCGGGCGCTCGGTGTTCTCCCGCAGCGTCAGACAGGGGATGGACAAATACGTGGTCTCTTCCTGAATGCCGCCGGAATCGGTCAGAACGAGGGTTGCGTTCCGCATGAGTCCGAGATTCTCGACGTAGCCAAGGGGTGGAAGCAGATGAATCCCGGAGCGCCCTTCGAGTTGCGCGAGAAGGCCGAACTCCTCCAGACGATTGGCCGTGCGGGGATGGACAGGAAACGCGATCTCGACGTCAGCCGCGATTTCGGTCAGAAAATTCACGATCGCCTGGAGGGAATCGCGCCGATCCACATTCGAGGGCCGGTGCAGAGTGACGAGAGCGAAGGGGCGTCCGGTCAGCGCCGCGCACGGATTCTTCGCCCGCTCCAGATGGTGCACCAGAGTGTCGATCATGACGTTGCCGACGTAGCGGATGCGCGACGCGGGAACCCCTTCGCGCCGGAGGTTTTCCTCTCCGGCCGGCTCACTGACCAGGAGGAGGTCGGAAATGGCGTCAGTCGCGAGCCGATTGATTTCCTCCGGCATATACCGGTCGTGGGAGCGGAGCCCGGCTTCGAGATGAATGGCGGGAATTTGCAGTTTCACCGCCGCCAAAGCCGCCGCCAGCGTCGAGTTGACATCCCCCACCACCATCACAACCGCAGGCGGCGATGGCACGTCGAGAAGAAACCGCTCGAAGCTCTTTAGTACATTCGCGGTCTGCCGCCCATGGGTGCCGGAACCGGCTTCGAGAAACACGTCCGGTGAGCGTATGCCGAGTTGCTCGAAGAATACATCCGAGAGTTCCGTACTGTAGTGCTGGCCCGTGTGAACGATGACCGGTTCGAAGGCCGCCTGCAGTTCATCGACTGCGCGGAGAACGGGCGCGATCTTCATGAAGTTCGGGCGCGCGCCCGCGACGACAGCAACCGCCGGTTTCCTCATGAGCCCGTGGATGCCGCGGCGCTTGCCCCCGCCTTCCGCCAGCCTGCGACGAGGCTGACCATCGCTTCCAGATACCGCATCGCCAGAGCGGAACGGCTCGCATTCGCCAGCACCCAGTTGCGTCCGTTGATGCCCCTGCGGGCGCGCTCCGCGGGGCTCTCCGCGATGTTGCGCAGGGCGCCGGCGATCGCCACGGCATTCTCCGGCTCGGCAAACCACCCGGCCTCCGCCTGTTCGCAGACCAGATTGCGGGCGATGCCGTCGATGGCGAGAAGCACGGGCCGCGCGCAGGACATGTAATCGAATACTTTGTTCGGGTAAACCGTGCGGAATGTGGGATTGTTCTGGAGCACCGCGAGCCCGAGATCGCTCGCGTTCACGATTTCCGGCATGGAGGCTTTCGCCTGCGGGCCGTAGAACCGGATGTTGGTCAACGCCCGTTTCGCGGCGTCCGCCTCGAGCATCGCTCTTTCCGGACCATCGCCCACGCAGGCAATCAGGATATCCGTCCGGTCGCGCAAGACCTCTGCGGCATCGATGAGCTGTCCGACCGCGTTGGCGAGGGAATGGGCGCCCGCGTACAGGGCAACGAACTTGTCACCCCAGCCGAATTCGCGGCGCACCGCATTGTCGCGCGAGTCGGGATAAAACGATTCGGTATCCGCTCCATTCGAGACGAACAGGATCTTTTCCGCCGTCGCCAGACCCCGGCGCTCGATATCTTCCTGGAACGCGGGTGTCAGAACATTCACGCGATCCGCGCTTTTGCATGCCCACTTCTCCAGTCCGTAGAGGATGCGCGTCAGCAGCGAACCATCACTCAGGACTCCGGTCGTAACCGCGCTTTCGGGCCAGAGATCGCGCACTTCGAAGATCCACGGCGCCGGACGCAGGCGCGCCCGAGCCGCAATCCATCCGGGAATCACCGCCACCAGCGGAGGCGAGGTTGCGATCACCACGTCCGGCCGGTCGAGGAGCAACGCGGCTGAGGATGCGGAAAGCGTGAATCCGAGAAACGCCCACATTCTGCCCAGATAGCCTCTGCCATAACTCGCCGGCACGTGGCATCGATAGACCGCTACGGCGCCGTCCTGCTCCCTCGTGATCCACCGGCCGCGGTAGCGCTCCGGCGCTTTTCCCGTGCCGTGGTCCATGGTGCCGGCGATGATGGTCAGTTGATGTCCGCGCGCCGCCCACAGACGCGCCATTTCATTGAAGCGCGATCCGCCGAACTGGCCGGGCATCAGGTAGTACTGATGCACGACGGCGATCTTCACTTTTGCAACTCGGGAACAGCCTTGTTCAGAATCGTGACATCGGCGAAAGAACCGTTAACAATCCGGAAGGACACGTCTCTTTCATCGCGGCCGACAAACCAGAGGTCTCCTTTCACGGCCGCCGTCGGATTTCC
>CAZXCO010001061.1:0-6869 GCA_964639095.1 uncultured Solibacteraceae bacterium | reverse complement strand
CAGGGCATTCGTTCCTCCGCCGGAACCGTCGCCCCGGCAGACAGCGAAGCTCACAATGCCGGCAGATGCGCCGGCGCTTCCAGCGAAGCCGATCGAGGCGGTGAAGCTGGGGGATGTCCCGAGAATCACCCGCCAGTTCGTACCGCCGCCCCGCGAGGTCCCGGCGAAAGTGCCGCAGGTCGCGCCGTTGCCGCAGGTCCCGGAGATTGAGGCGCGCATCGATACCGGTGCAGCGCTGGACTACACGTTCCGGGTTCCCGCGCGCCGTTTCATTGCGCCGCCGCAGAAGGCCGCCGCCCCGGTGCGGCAGGTCCGGGTGGAGGCGCCGCCCTCCCTGGCTGCGAACGCTCTGACGACTCCGAACGATATTCTGAGCGCAAACGCGCGGAATCTGAATATGGCCGTGGTCAACCTGAACCCGCCGGAGAAGCCTCTGGCTCTGCCGGTCAACTCCAGCCCCGGGCAGTTTTCGGCCGGCCCCAAAGTTCACCCGAAAGGCGCGGATTCGGCCGGCGATTCCAAAGGGATCCCCGTGCCGGACCTGTTTGTCGCGGGCTCGAAGGACGCTAAGCCCGATCTGATCGCGCAGGCCTTCGCCGCGCCAACGTCACAACAGAACCTGCGCGCGGCGGCACGCCTCGCCCGCCCGCACGAACCGGCGGAAGACACGCCGCGGGAACCGGACCACTCTGGCGCCGTCCGCGTCTCCAGCGCGCCCGATCCGCGATTCGACGGCCGCGACATCTACATGATGGCGATCCAGATGCCGAATCTCACCAGCTATTCCGGAAGCTGGCTGATGTGGTACGCAGATCGCACCGCGCGGGAAGCGGGGCTCGCCCCGATCTCTCCGCCGGTGCCGCACAGGAAAGTGGATCCGAAGTACGTCGCGGCGGCCGCCGCCGATCGCGTCGAGGGCAAAGTGCAGCTCTTGGGCGTCATTGGCAGGGACGGGCACGTTTCCGGGATCGAACTGCTGCGGGGGATCGACGACCGCTTGAACCAGAGCGCCGAAGAAGCGCTTTCGAAATGGGAATTCACGCCGGCGACGCGGCATGGAGAACCTGTGGACGTGGACGTGGTGGTCGAAATCCCGTTTCGCCTCGCGCCGCGCGCGCAGACGCCTTTCTGATGAGTACAAGGGAAATTCGCGAACGGCAGCATCTGGTTTTCGACGCCGACGACACGCTGTGGGAGAACAACGTCTATTTCGAGCAGGCGTTTGAGGAGTTCTGCAGCTACCTGAATCATTCCTCTCTGAGCCCGGCCGGGATCCGGGCCGTCCTCGACGAAATTGAAATCGAGAACAGCAGGATCCATGGCTACGGAGCGCTCAATTTCGGACGCAATCTGAGTCAGTGCTATCTGCGTCTGGCCGAGCGGGCGGTGGATGAGCACGATCTGCGGCGCGTGACCGCGTTCGCGCACCAGATTCTCCAGCAGGAAGTGGAATTGATGGAGGGGGTGGCCGAAACACTGCCGTTTCTGGCGGAAAAGCACGAACTGACCCTCTTTACCAAGGGCGATCCGGCGGAGCAGAATCGCAAGATCGATCTTTCGGGATTGCGGCCGCTGTTTGCGCATTGCGAGATCGTCAAGGAGAAGAACAGCGGCGCTTACGGGCAACTGGCCGAAATGCGGCGCTTTGACGTCGCGCGCACCTGGATGATCGGGAACAGCCCGAAATCCGATATCAATCCGGCGCTCGACGCCGGCCTCGGGGCCGTATTTGTACCGCACGAGCGGACATGGGCGCTCGAACGCGAAGAGATCCGGGAAGGAAACGGCCGGCTCATCGTGGTCGAACGATTCCGCGACCTTTTGAATCTGTTCGGATAAGAAGCGGCGAAAGACCAGGCGGATGCCGAGCGCCAATTTATATCGTGTTACGATATAAATGTGACCAGCACAGGAGACCTATCTCCCGATCAGTATCAGGATCTGGCCGAGTTCCGCCGCCAGATCCGGCAGTTCCTCCATTCCAGCGAAGCGATCGCAAGACAACACCAGATCGAGCCGCAGCAGCACCAGTTGCTGCTTGCCGTACACGGACTTCCCGAGGGCGTCAAGCCCACGATTCGTGAAATCGCTTCCCGACTTTTCATTCAGCACCACAGCGCGGTTGAACTGGTGAACCGCCTTGAGGTGACTGGCGCAATCGCGCGAACCCCGAGTGTCGAAGACAAACGCGAGGTCCTTCTGCGGCTGACCGATGTCGGACGTTCGATCCTCCGGCAGCTCGTGCTGGCCCACCGGAGAGAACTGGAAAACTCCGGACCGCAACTGGCACACGCGTTGAGTTCCGTCCTGCGCCATAGCCGGAGAGTGGCCGCCCAATGAAAAGCCAGTCTGGTAGTCGTCACAAGAAACATCTCGAAGAGCTCGGAGACTTCACCGCAACCACGCGCGTCATTCCGATTGCGCTCGTCGCCACCATCATCGGTTTCGTCACGAGCTTTGTCGCCTGGGCGCTGTTGCGGCTGATCGGCTTTTTCACCAACGCCTTCTATTACCAGCGCGTCAGCGGCGCCATGGTGTCGCCGGCCAATAACCATCTGGGCTGGCTGGCAATCGCGGTTCCTGTTGCAGGCGGCATCATTGTCGGGCTCATGGCCCGGTATGGGGCCGAGCGCATTCGCGGCCACGGCATTCCGGAAGCCCTGGAATCGATCCTGATGAGCGGCAGCCAGGTGCAGCCGAGGCTCGCCGTCCTGAAGCCGCTTTCGTCGGCGATCGCCATCGGATCCGGCGGTCCGTTCGGAGCCGAGGGACCGATCATCGTGACCGGCGGCGCCATCGGGTCGATTGTCGGCCAGCTTTTCCGCCTCACTGCGGCGGAACGAAAGACGCTGCTCGTCGCCGGGGCGGCGGCCGGCATGTCGGCTACATTCGCCACGCCCATTGCGGCCGTGCTGCTTGCCGTCGAGTTGTTGTTGTTTGAGTGGAAGCCCCGCAGCATTATCCCGGTGGCCCTGGCCAGCGCAACGGCCGGCGCTTCGCGGCGCTATGTTCTGGGTCTGGGCCCGCTGTTCCCCGTTCCGCAGCACGCGATCTTCATCGGACCGCAGGGTCTCTTCGGATGCGTTATTGCCGGCATCCTGGCCGGCGGTCTCTCCGCCCTTCTGACATTCGGGGTTTACGGCATGGAGGACCTGTTCAAAAAGCTGCC
The DNA here is from genome assembly GCA_964639095.1 of uncultured Solibacteraceae bacterium. GTDB lineage: Bacteria > Acidobacteriota > Terriglobia > Bryobacterales > Bryobacteraceae > BOG-234. The sequence goes on along the minus strand of CAZXCO010001061.1, from coordinate 3,700 downwards.
CATCCACTGGATGTGGTGGCCGGCGATTGGCGGCGTGTTCGTCGGCATCGGCGGATTGATTTTCCCGCAGGCGCTGGGCGTCGGCTATGACACGATTCAGTTCCTTCTGCAGGGGGACGTGCCGCGCGCGGTCATCGCCGGTGTGCTGCTCGTCAAGTCGGGCATCTGGATCATCGCTTTGAGTTCCGGAACCTCCGGCGGCGTTCTCGCCCCGTTACTCATGATGGGGGCGGCTCTGGGGGGCGTCGAGGGAATGTTTCTGCCGCATGCGGGGGCGGGCTTCTGGGCTCTCGTGAGCATGGGCGCCACGCTCGGCGGAACGCTGGGCGCGCCATTTACCTCGATCCTGTTCGTTCTCGAACTCACGCACGACATCAATGTGCTTTTGCCGCTGCTCGTGGCCACCATGCTGGCGTATGCCACCACGGTGCTGCTGCTGAAACGTTCCATCCTGACCGAAAAGATCGCGCGGCGCGGATTGCATGTGACCCGCGAATACGCCACCGATCCGCTCGAAATTCTTTTTGTGCGCGAAGTGATGCGGACGAAAGTGGTCGCGCTTCCCGCGGATGCCACTGTCGAAGCTATCAGCCAGATGGTGGTTCGCGAGTCGGCCAACCGCGGACAACATTTGTATCCCGTGGTGGACAGCGCAACCGGAGTCAGCGGCGTCATCACGCGCCGGGAACTTCGCGAACTGGCGCAATCGGGATCCCCCGAGGCCACGCTCGGGACCGTGGTGCATGAAGCGGTTGTGGCTCATCCGGACGAGCCGCTGCGGGCCATCGTCTTCCGCATGGCGGAGACGGGCCTGACCCGCATGCCTGTAGTCGAAGAAGGCACCGGCAAGCTCGCCGGAATGATTTCGCTCGAAGACCTGCTGCTCGCCCGTGTGCGCGCATTCAAGGAAGAGCGTCATCGCGAACGCCTTCTCGAGTTGCGGCTGCCGTTTCGCGGGCCGCGTCCGCCGGAACGGCAGTCCGTTTAGGCCGGTCCGGACCTGGTAACCGTACGTTTTCGCCCCGCCGCTGCTTCCGGGCCTGCGGCGGGGTTCGCTATACTCGCGGCCAGCAGCGTAACGGCATGACGACCTCCGGGTTCTCCTACACGGGCGCGCTCTCCCTGGAGGTTATGGGGGAGGCGCGCAATTACAATCGGTTCCTTGAGTCAGAACTGGTGCGCTTCATCGACGGAGCGCCCCGCGCTCTCGATTTCGGCGCGGGGATCGGCGAATTTGCGCAACGCCTCGCCACCCGCCGGATTCAGGTGGATTGCGTCGAACTGGATCAGCGCCAGCGCGCGCACCTCCAGACTCTGGGCCATGAGGCCTTCGCAACACTCGATGAGACGCCGGTCGTCTATCACCGCATCTACACGCTGAACACGCTCGAGCACATCGAAGACGATGCCGCCGCCCTGCGCGGTCTGCGCGACAAGCTGGCGCCGGGCGGCCGGCTGTTCATTTATGTGCCGGCGTTTCTCGTGCTCTATACCGAACACGACCGACTGATCGGTCATTTCCGCCGGTACCACAGAGGAGAACTGCGCAGGAAGCTGGAGCAGACGGGCTTCCGCGTGGAGCGCCTCGAATACGTCGACAGCGCCGGCTTCTTTGCGTGGATGCTCCTCAAATGGCTCCCCGGCGACAAAACGAGCATCAATCCTTCCATGGTCAAGCTCTATGACCGGGCTTTCTTTCCGGTGAGCCGTTTGGGCGACCTCGCGCTGAAGCGCCTGCTGGGCAAGAATCTGCTCGCGGTGGCGGCCCGCAAAGAGTAGGCGCCCGGTTATTCCGTCAGAAGCGCCCGGATATTCGCTTCCAGATTGTTCCGGTCGACGATTCCCACCCAGGTGGCCGCAACCCGCCCGCGCCTGTCGATCAGGTATGTTTCAGGCATTGCCTCGATGCCAAAGGATTTCGTCACGCCCTCATCTCCCATCAGAATCGGATAGTTCACGCCCTGCGACCGCACGAAAGGATTGACTCTGTTCCATGCTTCGTCCGCACCGGCGAGATTTTCATAAGCGATGTCCATCGAGATCCCGACCACGGTGAAATTTCTGTTCCCGTAAGCTTTTTCGACTGCGACAAACCAGGGAATCTCCAGCCTGCACCCGCCGCATTCGGTCGCCTGGAAATCCAGCAGCAGAACCCGGCCGCGATAGTCTTCGTTACGTACTGCTTTCCCGTCTCCATTTCGGAGTTGGAATGCTGGCGCAGGCTTTCGCTCCTGCGGGGGCCGGATTGTGGCGCGAACTGTCTTCTGTTCGGCGGCCCCCGCGAGCCACAGGCCCGGCAACAGAATGCCGCAGATTGCCGGCCGGATCAATCGCAAATGCATTTCGGATTACCTCCGCGAGTAAAAGGCCCGGCATTGCCGTTTTGTGACAACTAATTCCAGGCAAGAGAGAGCGGATGGATGGTGGTGACGATCTGGACGCCGAATGTCCGGTTCAGATCGCCGGAAGCACCCTCGCGCTCGATGGAATAGCCGATCTTGATCAACTGGCGAGCGCCTGGGCGATAGCCGATGGCCGCCTCATACGTCTCCCCGCCGGTCTGGAAACTCCCGTGGAGATATCCCGCGCGGCCCGCCACATACCATCGGGGGTGCAGGACCCGTTTCACTTCAACGTATCCGGCATCCTCACGGAATGTCGGAGCCGCGTGATAGTTCATCTCGAACCGCTGCCACTCGCCGTAGAGATTCCAGTGCCCGCGCGCAAACTGCACGTCCACTCCGCCGGCGGTTGCAGGCAGGTCCCGCGGGCTCGATTCTCCGGGACGGAATAATTTGGAATCACGGTCGAGATAGGGTCCGCGGTAACCGGAGATTCCGATGCGAAATCCCTGGAGAATCGTATAGCCCGCACCGGCCTCCCAGTTGCCGTACTGGTCCTTCGCAAAAATGCTTCCTGGATTGGCGGGAGAGGAATTTGCGAACTGGACTCGTTCGTCCCATTTCCCGCGCGTCGTGTCCACCTCGATGCCGGCCACTCCGGCGGTGTTCACGCCCGCATAGTAGTAGCCATACTGCATCGGCATATCCAGCAGCGGGTTGTCGGCATCATCGTAGCGGAGAAGAAAAGATCCGAACGCCGGGATCATCTGCCCGGCGCGCACCACCACGGAACTGTTCTTCCAGACTTTCGAATAGCCCAGGTTGGCCTGCAGAACGTAAAACTTGACGCCGTAGCCCTGAGTCGAGAAGGTTTCGGGAAAGTAAGGCCTCGAGTTGACGTCAATGGCGCCCGAAACGATCCAGTGCTCTCCGATTTTCCAGGTGGGATAGAGCATGGAACGAAATCCGCCGGCGACCGGAGAACCCTCCCGCGGACTCTCGGTCAGTTCGTGAGCGTACACCGCTTCGCCACTGATCGTCGCCCGCAGGTCGATACCCGAATTCGCCTCCTGCCCCAGCAGCGCTGAGAACGGGAGCCAGAAGAGCGCAGCGGCGAATTTCACACATCCTCCACCGCAGTCAGAGCCGGCTCCCGCGTCTCAGCAGCGGGGCTGATCGGCAGGTTCGTAAAGACATCCACAACGCGGGGATCGAAATGGCGTCCCGCGTATTCGCGCAGGACCCGGACCGCCTCGGCATGGCTCATGCCGCGCCGGTAGGGCCGGTCCGTGGTCATCGCGTCGTAGGCATCGGAGACGTGAATGATGCGGGCCGCAAGCGGCGTGGTCTCGCCGGAT
>CAZXCO010001060.1:0-11914 GCA_964639095.1 uncultured Solibacteraceae bacterium | reverse complement strand
GCGACGCGGCTGTCGATCTGGCGCCCGTAAGCATTGCGCTCGACGGTAAGGTCGAGCAGTCCGAGACTCTCCTGCGCGGGATTCCGGACCTGCTTCGCCAGCAGAATCGCTCCCGCGCAGGTCCCGAACACGGGCTTGTTGCGCGCGAACTCGCCCAGCGGCTCTTTGAGATCCATGGCATTGAGGAGCTTGAGCATGGTGGTGCTCTCGCCGCCGGGGATCACGAGGCCGTCGATATCCTTCAAGTCCTCGGCCGTGCGGACGAAAACCGGCTCAGCGCCCGCACGTTCGATGGCCCGGGCATGGGCTTCGAAATCGCCCTGCAGAGCCAGAATCCCGACACGCTTCATTCCCGTCGTCAACCCCGGTTACCAGCCCCGCGTCTGCATCAGCTCATGCTCGGGCAGTTTCGACACGTCCAGGCCGGGCATTGCCATCCCCAGATCTTCGCTGGCTTCCAGCAGTTTCGCCGGATCGTTGTAATACGTCGCGGCTTTGACGATGGCTTTCGCGCGCGTTTCCGGGTCCTCGCTCTTGAAGATCCCCGATCCCACGAACACGGCTTCGGCGCCGAGCTGCATCACGAGCGCCGCATCGGCAGGCGTCGCGATTCCGCCCGCGGAGAAGTTGGGAACCGGCAGCTTGCCATGCTCGGCGACCCATTCCACCAGGTCGAGCGGCGCGCCGAGATTCTTCGCTTCGTGCACCAGTTCCTCTTTACCCAGAACCGTGAGCTGGCGCATTTCCTTCACGATGGTCCGAATGTGCCGCACGGCTTCGACGATATTCCCGGATCCCGCCTCGCCTTTGGTCCGGATCATCGCGGCGCCTTCAGCGATGCGCCGCAGCGCCTCTCCGAGATTGCGCGCGCCGCAGACGAATGGAACCTTGAAGTCGCGTTTGGCGATGTGGTGTTCCTCATCGGCGGGCGTCAGCACTTCGCTCTCGTCGATATAGTCCACTCCGAGGGCCTCGAGAATCCGGGCTTCCATGAAGTGGCCGATCCGCGCTTTCGCCATCACCGGAATCGAGACCGCCGCCATGATCTCGCGGATTTTGGACACGGGCGACATGCGCGCCACGCCCCCCTCCTTGCGGATGTCCGACGGCACGCGCTCGAGCGCCATAACGGCGGCGGCGCCGGCCTTTTCAGCAATCACGGCCTGTTCGGCGTTGACCACGTCCATGATCACGCCGCCTTTCAGCATCTCGGCAAGCCCGACCTTCAGTCGGAATTTTTCGTCCTGCAGCAACATGTCTTTCATTGTCCTCTCTGTCTATGTGTGTTCCTGATCTTCAAACCAGCGCGAGCGCGGGATGCGAACCCAGCGCTTCGCGCGCGCGGGCGGCGTTCCGGATCACGCCACCCAGAATTTCGATTCCCCGGCGGATCTCGTTCGGTTCGAGACCGGCGAAACTGAGCCGCAGCCCGGAATCGAGGGGCCGCGAAACCGAGAAATACCGCCCCGGCAGATAATCGACGCCGGCCTGCTGCGCCAGGCCGCGCAACGCCACCGCGTCCAGCCCGGCCGGCAACTGAATCCACATGTTCATGCCGCCGCCCGGAATCTTCCACGCGCAATGGCTCAGATGCTTCCGGCAGGCCTGCTCCAGCGCCCGGAGTTTCTCCTTTGCCGCCGCGATCACGGAGGCCTGATGGCGCGCCAGTTTGCCGGACTCGGCGAAGCGCAGCAGGAAGGCCTGCGAGAGGTGGTCCGTGTGCAGATCCGCCAGTTGCTTCAGCTCGATAGCGCGCGCAATGACCGGACGCGGCGCAATGATCCAGCCCACGCGAAGTCCCGGAAATGCGATTTTGGAAAAGCTGCCCAGCAGGATGACATCCGGATCGAGTTGCTTGAGCCGCGGGGCTCCCTTGCCGGAATCGGCATCGTAGGCAAGATCACTGTAAATATCGTTCTCGATCACGACGGCGCCCGCGGCCCGCTTCAGCCGGCAGATAGTGTCCCGATGCGCCGCCGGAATGGTCGCGCCCGTCGGATTCTGGAACGATGGCGTCACGACCAGTACTCTGGCCCCGGCGTTTAGCGCCCGCTCCAGAGCGGTGAGATCGATGCCGTTTGCGTCCAACGGCACGCCTGTCAGCGCCGCGCCGGCTTCCAGAAACAGATTCTTCAACCCCGGATAAACCGGTTCTTCGATCGCGACTCTGTCGTCCGGCCGTACCAGAGCCCGGCGCATCAGATCGAGCGCCTGCTGGCAGCCGTTGGTGATGAGAATGTCATCCGATTCGCGCGCGATGCCGGTTTCGATGGCGCGATCGAGCAGATAGCGACGCAAAGGTTCGTAACCGCCCGGCGAGCCGAGTTGCATCAGCGCCTTCAGGTTCCGGCTTTCGATCACTTCGCGGCAACATTCGCGAAACTCCTCGATCGGGAAGAGCCTTTCGGACGGCCGCGAACTGGTGAAATTGATGACGCCCGGAGCCGGACTCTCGACGGAAGTGGAGACCGACGCAGTCAGCGCGCGGGACCAGTCCAACTTCTCGGCCGTACGGGCCGCGCCCCCTGACACGTAACTCCCCCGCCCCACTTCGCCTTTGATCAGACCGGCTTCTTCCAGCAGTTCATAGGCGGCCGAGATGGTTGTCCGGTTCAGTCCAAGCTGGCCAGCCAATTCACGAGTCGGAGGCAGCCGGTCACCCGTCCGAAGTTCGCCTGTCTGGATCAGCCTTTGCAGATACAGCCCCAGTTGACGATAGATCGGAAGGCCGGAGGAAGGATCGAGACCGGGCCGGATCTCCATATTCACCCCTTAAATATAACATGCAATTTGGACTGGCCTGCCCATCCAATATCGCCGCGGGCAGGCATCGAACGAGCTTCTTCCCACAGTGCCCGATAGAATATCGGGCGGACCATGTACTACAGGCGGATTGCGGCGCTGGCTCTTCTTCTGATTGCCTGCGCCTTCGCGAAAAAGAAGAACGCGGACGACACCACCGAGACGCTCGAACTGCCGAAGGAGCCGCCGATGGTGGCCGTCGGCGAAAGCAGCCGTCTCGTTTTCCACGTCTCGCCGCTCTCCGCCAAAGGACTGCTCTCGCAGCAGACCCGCGACGCACTCAAGGCGATCCGGAAGATGAACGGCGGAGCGCCGGTGATCCATGTCCGCGCATTCGTGGCCGGCAGCGGCGATTTGCGGCGCGTCCCGCAGATTGTGAGCGAAGCGTTCGGAAAGAAACAGGACCTGCCCTCCGTCAGCGTGATCCAGGCGGGCGGGTTACCTCTGGAGAACAGTCAGATCGTTCTCGAAACCGTCTCCATCGGAAAAAAGGAAGTGAATCCGGGCGGTCTGATCTTTCTCGAGGCGCAGACCGCTCCCTCGCTCGACAAATCAATGGATCGGCTGACGGAACGACTCGGTGGCGCCATGCCGCTGCGCGTCAGCTGCTTTGTCAGCGCCCTGAGTTCGCCGGGCGCGATCTCATCCCGCTTCCCTTCCGCGGTTGTGGATCTCGTGCAGACCCGGCGTGCGCCCGCCCGTTCGGAAGCAAGCTGCGAAGCGGTGGCTCGCGGCGGTGCCGGCCGGACGGGCAAGCTGGCATTTACCGGCACTCAGGTGGCCTTCGGGGCAGACGAGAAGGCCACGGCTCTGGCTTTCCAGCGGCTGGACCGCGACCTCATGGAAATCGGCGTGGCGCCGGCGGATATCTTCGCGATGCACATTTATCCAGTGTCGGCGCGCATCGGGGAGATGGCGCGGAAGGTGCGTCCGACCCCGGCCATTACATCCGTTATTCCGTTCGAAGGTGTCGCGTCGCTGGACGGAAGCTTCGCGGTAGACGCCGTGGCGTCGTCGAGATAAACCTCTTATGCGGAGAAAGCCTCTTTCAGCCGCCGCCAGGTGACAGCGATTTCCTCGGGCAGCACACGCGTCTGCGCCACGGTCGTCATGAAATTGGCATCGCCCGTCCAGCGGGGCAGGACGTGCATGTGAATGTGGCCTGCGATCCCGGCGCCGGCGCTCTCCCCGATGTTCATTCCAAGGTTCAGCCCGTCGGGGCGATAGGTCGCGAGAAGATGGCCCGCCGATGTCCGCGTGAGAGCCATCAGCTCCGTGGCGGTCGGCTCGTCGAGGCCAGCAAGATCCGCCACGTGTTTATAAGGCACAACCATCAGATGGCCGGAGGTGTATGGAAAGCGATTCAGAACGACAAAATTGCGCTCGCCCCGGAATACGACGAGCGATTCCGCATCATCCGCGCCGGCTGCCGCCATGGCGCAGAAGATGCACCCTTCCGGATTTCGGATTCCCGTCAGATATTGATAACGCCAGGGGCTCCAGAGATAGTCCAAGGATCGCCTGAATCGATTCGCAGCTAGACGACGGGAACTTCCGGCGACCCCGTTCCGGGCTCCGGCGGTTTGGCTCCGATGTTCACCACGTCCTTCAGTTCCTTGCTGGGCTTGAAGTAAGGAATCTTCTTCGCCGGCACTTCCACGCGCGTTCCGGTTTTCGGGTTCCGGCCCACCCGGGACTGGCGCTGGCGCGTGCGGAAGCTGCCGAACCCGCGAATCTCGATTTTGTCGTCGCCGCGAAGGGCGCGGACGATACTGTCGAAGATTGCTTCCACTATGACCTCGGATTCCTTCCGGGTCATTTCGACAACTCGCGAAACCTCTTCAATCAGATCGGCCTTCGTCATCTTCCACCTTTTTCAATTTTGCCAAATGTCACAGGATGAAGCAATTAGCGGAAATAAGAATATCTCCCGAAACGCATCGAATTGCAAGCGGCAAGCTGCGGCCCGGAGCGGGGCGATCAACGAGGCTCGCGCCGCGGCAGGAAATCTTCGAGGTGGGAGGTTGCGGCCGCCGCCCGTCTCTGATATTCGTCGAGCCGGTCTCGCTCCTCCGATTCCGCGAAGGCTTTCAGGCTCAAACCGGTCTTCCGCTCCGCCTCATTCATCTTGATTATTTTAAAATCCATCTCCTGGCCGGGAGAGAGCGGCGCCGGATCGGATTTCCGGCCGGACCAGCCCGGAACCTCCGAGAAGTGACAAAGACCTTCGACCCCTTCGGCGATCTCCACAAACGCCCCGAAACCGGCCAGCCGCAGTACTTTTCCCCGCACGGTGTCGTTCACGTGATGCCGCTGGAAGAACGTTTCCCAGGCATCTGGCTGCAATTGCTTGATTCCGAGCGAGAGGCGCTTGTGGGCGGCATCGATCGCAAGGATCACCGCCTGCACCATCGACCCCTTGCGGAGAATTTCGCTCGGATGCTTGACCCGTTTGGTCCACGACAGGTCCGAAATATGAACCAGCCCGTCGATCCCTTCTTCTATTTCGATGAACGCGCCGAATTCGGTCATGTTCCGGACGCGTCCCTCGACCACCGAACCGACGCTGTAACGCTGCTCCACCGTTGTCCAGGGGTTTGCCTCCAACTGCTTGAGTCCCAGAGAGATACGTCTGTCCTTCGTGTTGACGTCCAGAACCACGCACTCGACCTGGTCGCCCGGATGAACCACTTTCGAGGGATGCTTCATGCGGCGCGACCATGTCATCTCGCTGATATGGATGAGCCCCTCCACCCCGTTATCGATCTCGACGAACGCCCCATAGTCGGTGACGCTGACGACCCTTCCCATAACCCGGGAATTGATCGCGAAGCGTTCCACCACGCCCTCCCAGGGGTCGGGCAGAAGCTGTTTCATCCCGAGCGAAACGCGCTCCTTGGTAGGGTCATATTTCAGGACCTGGACGGTGACCTCGTCGCCAAGATGCAGGACCTCGGCTGGATGAGTCACACGCCCGTACGAGATATCGGTGACGTGGAGCAGTCCGTCGATTCCGCCGAGATCGATGAAAGCGCCGTATTCGGTCAGATTCTTGACGATTCCCGTCAGGACCGCGCCTTCGTGCAGGGATTCGAGCGTGACGCTCTTGCGCGCTTCGACTTCTTCCAGAATCGCGAGCTTGCGGGAGACCACAACGTTCCCGCGCTTGCGGTTCAGTTTAACGACTTTGACCGGTATGTTCTGGCCGACGAACTGATCGACGTTCCGCATCGGACGGACATCGACCTGAGAGCCTGGCATGAACGCGCGCACGCCAACGTCCACGGCTAACCCGCCTTTCACACGGCCCAGAACCAGACCCGAGATGGTGAGCTGCTGGTCGAGCGCGTTTTCGAGGTTGTCCCAGACCCGCAGTCGCGCGGCTTTTTCGTGGGAGAGGATGACGTATCCTTCCGACGACTGGCCGCTCTCGACCATGACCTGAACGAGATCCCCGGGCTGGACCGCCGGGTTCCCGCCGGAATCGGTGAATTCCGCAAGAGGAGCCACACCGTCGGCTTTGTAGCCCACGTCGATGAAAACGTCACCGCCGGAAATCTTCAATACTCTGCCTTCGAGTACTTCATGGCGGGCGGGAGGCGCCAGATGGCTGTAATCTTCGAGAAGGTGTTGGTATTCTTCCGGATCTACCGCCGTGACAGGCGGTTCTGATGGTCCGGCTGTCTCATTGTCTGCCACTGCCTGATCTCCCCGGTTCTCTGCCGGCCGCGCCCGCGGAGGGTCGGGCGCGAAACCGCAGGATTCTACCAACTATAGAGAGGGTACGGCAGGGTTGTCAAACGTGGAGGCGAGATACGCGCCGCCCGTGTGTCAGAACGCTCGGCGCAGAGCGCCAGGGGAACTGGCCGATGGTCTTCAGTCTCTCAGTCGGCCGACGGTACGTCGGCGCGGGGCGAAATCTGCCGCATGACCGCCAGCACCATGGCCGGATAGTCGACGCCCTCGTTATAGGCGGCCAGTTTGCCGCCGATGTCTTTGCCCCGGTAGGGCTTACCGTGAGCCAGCGCTGCTGCCACGGTATGAATGGCATCCCCGATGGAGTTGAATCTCCGTTTTCCGTTGGCCCAGCCGAAGAGATTGTTTCCTTTCGCCGTCCGGCCTCCGCCGGATTCCACAAAAGCGAGACTGGGCAGCAGGCGCCAGTCGAGCCCATGGGCGTCTGATTCCGCGATGAACATCTCGGAAAACGCCTGATCGGGGCAATGCTTGTCCCTTAAAAACTTGCGGAGGATTCCCGCCCGAAGATCGAGCTTCTTGCGATTCTTTGTGACGTCCTGATCACTCTGCACGGTGGCAGTGGCAATCCCCAGGATTCCCGCGAAAACTATTAGACCGGATGGAAGAAAGCGCTTCATATAATGTCGTTCTCCTTGGAACTGAATTTCAGGTGGAACGGCCTCTCTGGAGCGGCCGAAGCGGTGCGGATGAAGAGAAGTTAACGTGCGGGCATATGAAAAATTGTAACAAACACCCTGTGCCGGGCTTCGACAGGCATCGAAACCGCGCCGCTAGCGGGCGGCTTCCAGCCAGCGTCGCATTTCCGCCCGGGGAACCAGCCCGGCCTGCTGAAACACGACCCGGCCGTCGCGCAGCACGATGAAGTTCGGGATGGATTGCACGTTGAACCGGGCGGCGATCCCGGGATTGTCTTCCGTGTTCACTTTGAGGATCAGCGCCTTCCCCGCCATCTCGCGGGCCAGTGCCTGGACTTCCGGCGCGGCCATACGGCAAGGCCCGCACCAGGAGGCCCAGAAGTCGGTCAGAACCGGCACCCTCGCTTCGGAGACAATCTGGTCGAAGGTGGCGTCATCCGCCTCCAGCGGTTCCGTCTGGGGTGGCAGCGCGGCTTTACAAGAGCCACAGCGGCCCGTATCGGAAAGATGCCGGGCGGGAATACGGTTGCCTGTTCCGCAGGCGGGGCAGTTCCGGACGACCGAATAAGACATGGCGGACCTCGCCTTATTATCAATCGTTATTGCCAGTCATCGGCGAATGGGTTGCGCGCCCCGCACTGCGGGCACCGGTACTGCCTCGGCTGCAGAAGACGTTTCGGAAGCAGACAGTCCTCCTTCAACCGTTCGGACGGATTCCCCGCTCCGCAACGCAGGCATACATTCACCCAGGCTCGCGTGTCGATCGCACCGGGAATCCTGCCGAAGTAGAACGCCCAGCCATAGACGCCCGTCCGCAGGCCGAAGCGGCGATCGATCGCCCTCGACAGCCAGGCATACAGGAAGAGCGACCATTCGCTGCCGTTTCCGAGCAGCAGAAGTCGCCGGGGCCGGGGCGCCGGCGAGTTCCTGCTATTCAGGAATGAAAGAGATGTAAAGAGTGTCCGGGTCGCCACGTGGGGCAGGCCTGTCGCGCGCTCAATCGCAGCCGCCAGTTCCTTCGCGGAAGTAAATGGGTTGACATGCCCGCCGCCATTCGACAGCCACCGATAGATTTTGTCGCACAGCGTGGAGGCGTCCGGCACAGCGACGAACAACGCGCCCTCAGGTTGAAGGACGCGGGCGATTTCACTCAACGCGCCCCGAAGATCCTCGAAGTGCTCGAGACTGTGATTCGACACGACCGCCGCAAACGCCCGGCCGGCGAAGGGAAGACGGCTCGCGTCGCCCTGAACGATCGATTCCCTGCCCTCATTCCGGCCCTCCTTCCGGATGGCCACGTCGCGATCGATCCGGACCACCTGGGCGGCCGTGCCCGCCGCATCGAAGCTGCCGGAAGCGCACCCGAGATCGAGCACCCGCGCCGCCGGGGGCAGCGCTTGCAGGATTTCATGCACGGCGTTTCGTGAACTCCGCCAGGCCAGCGCGCGCCGTCATGCTCTCAGGTAGGCGTCGTCGCCGCGAATCCAATCGTCACGCTCCGGGGTGAAGAGATCCGTCGCGAATGAATCCTCCAGCGCTTCCACACGATGGGGCACGCCGGGCGGAATCACCAGCACATCGCCGTCGCGCAGCACGAACCGCTCGCCAGCCATTTCAAATTCGAGCGCGCCCGACTGCAGCATCGTGATCTGCTGATTCACGTGATCGTGCAGCGGCACAATCGCGCCCTTCCCGAGCCACAGACGCGCAACGGTCATTTGCCCGCTGTGGATCACGCGTCGGGTCATTCTGGGATTCAACTGCTCCTCCCGGATCGCCGTCCAGTTGTATCGCTCCATGCAGGACAGTATCCTATTTCTTTACATATGAAGGGCATCGTACTGGCGGGGGGCACAGGCAGCCGGCTGTATCCGCTCACCAAGATCACCAACAAGCATCTGCTCCCGATTTATGACAAGCCCATGATCTTCTATCCGATCCAGACGCTTGTCGACGCGGGAATCACGGACATTATGGTGGTCACGGGGGGAAAGAATTCGGGCGATTTTCTGCGCCTCCTGGCCAACGGAAAGGATTTCGGCCTGAAGCACATCGCCTATACCTATCAGGAAGGCGAGGGAGGGATCGCCGATGCCCTCAATCTGTGTGAGCATTTCGCGGACGGCCAGCCGATCTGTGTCGTGCTCGGGGACAACATCATCGAGCGGAATATCCGCTCCGCCGTGGATGCTTTCCGTGCTCAGAAGACCGGCGCCCGCATCCTCCTGAAAGAAGTGCCGGACGCGGAGCGCTTCGGCGTGGCCGAATTCGCCGGGGAGCGGATCATTGGCATCGAGGAAAAACCGGAGCACCCGCGGTCGCGATACGCCGTCACCGGAATTTACATGTACGACGCGACGGTTTTCGACAAGATCCACAGCTGCAAGCCTTCGCGTCGAAATGAACTGGAGATCACGGACGTCAATAATGCCTATATCCGGGAAGGAACAATGAGTTTTTCATTTCTTGAGGGTTGGTGGACCGACGCGGGGACGTTCGAATCCCTGCTGCGCGCCGCCAACCTCGTGGCCAGGAGCCGCCAGGCAGAATCCGAACCCGTGGCGAGGCCTGCGTGACCGCGCGCCAGATGGAAATTTCCCTGCCGGAGTGCGAAAAAGGAATCGGCGACGTGATCCTCGCGCTCGATTCTCCGAAGTTGATCGACGGGGTCCGGTGCGCTCCCATTGCGCTGTGGCCCGACGACCGGGGCTATTTCCTGGAAGTGCAACGGCTCGGCCAGGGGCTTGCCGCGAACTTCCCGAAGGAAAGCACCCAGATTTCGGCCGCGCTGAATTATCCCGGAATCATCAAGGCGTTCCACTTTCACCGGCACCAGACGGACTGCTGGACGCCCGCGATGAACATGATGCAGATCGCGCTGATCGATCTGCGCCCCGGGTCGTCCACTTTCGGCCGCCGCAACACCATCTATGCGGGAAACCTGCGGCCGTGGCAGATCCTGATTCCTCCCGGTGTGGCTCACGGGTACAAGGTGCTCGGGGCCGGGCCTTCGCTCCTGATCTACTCGACCGACCGTTTTTACAATCCGGCCGACGAGGGCCGTATCCCCCACGATGATCCCCGGTTAAACTACGACTGGGAACTGCAGTATAAGTAAGTGTTCGTTGCTCTCGACGCTACGCCGTTGACGATCTCTTCCGGCGGGTTGCCGCGCTACGTGACGGAACTCTCCGTCGCGCTCGCGCGCGAATTTCCGGAGGATACATATTACCTGATCTCCGATCAGCCGTTTGCGATGCCGGACCGGGCGCCTGCAAACCTGTTGCGGGGCCGGCAGCCGCACAGCGCGGCCGAACGCCGCTGGTGGCTCTGGGGCATCCAGAACGCCATCCGGCAGACCGGGGCGCAGATCTTTCATGGAACCAATTTCGAGGTGCCGTATCTCGGCTCCACCCCGGCCGTTCTGACGATTCACGATCTGTCTCCGTGGCGCGAGCGGGACTGGCAGATCCACAGCCGCAACGCGGAAGCCGATCGTGTCCGCTGGCGGACCCCATGGCTGGTGCGGCTGCGCCGCGCGCGGACGATCATCACGGTGAGCGAAGCGGTGCGGAAAGAGGTCATCGATCACTTCGGGGTCTCGCCCGATCGCGTGCGCGCCGTGCCGCTGGCCGCATCTGCCATGTTCCGCCCCCTGCCGCCCGCATCGCCCCCGCATAGCCCTTTCTTCCTTTTGGTGGCGACGCTCGAGCCTCGTAAGAATGTCGCCGGACTGATCGAGGGCTGGCGCGAATCCCGCGCGGAAACCGGCGCCGATCTGGTCATCGCGGGGCGGAATCGCGCCGATTTCGCGGAAATCGCGCCCTCCGACGGCCTCCACCTTCTGGGCGAGGTGGCGGACGAGGAATTACCCCGGCTCTATTCCGATGCGCTGGCCTTCGTTTATCCGACGCATTATGAGGGCTTCGGGCTGCCAGTGCTCGAAGCGATGCAGTGCGGCTGTCCGGTGATCGCGTCGCGCGACCCCGCCGTCGTCGAAGTCTCGGGGGGCGCGGCGATCCATACGTCCTCACCCCACGAGATCGCCGAAGCCATGCGCGCCGTGGCGCAAAACCCGAATCTCCGGAATGTTTTGCGCGGTTGCGGGTTACAGCGGGCGAGCGTGTTTTCCTGGACCCGGACCGCGCATGAAACCCGCGCCGTCTACTCTTCGGTTCTGCGGGGCAGCCAGCGGGAGTCTAACCGGATGGCATGCTGATAGTTATCGGATGGACATCTCCTGGTTTGAACACCCTCTGCTGCGCACATCCGGCGGCCGCAGACTTAACCAGTGATAAACCCTGATCGCATGCGGGTTTTGATGCTCTCCCCCGAGTCGCCGTACCCGCTGGATGGCGGAGGCGCATTCCGAACCGCTTCCCTGCTCCACTACTTCGCGCGCTTCGCCGATGTGGATCTGATTGCTTTCTCACAGGACGAAAACCCGCCTGCGGTGCCTTCCCACCTCCTGCGCTCCCGGCACATCGTTCCCCTTCCCCGGCACCACAAGGGCACGTTTTCGCGTTACGCCAGAAACGCCCGCCGCGCCTTCCTCGGAGTTCCTCCCCTGATCGACCGCTTCGCCGGCTATTCCGCGGAAATCAAAGACGCGATCGGCGGCCGCCGTTACGATTTCGGTATTGTCGAGCACTTCTGGTGCGCCCCCTACATCGACCTGCTGGCGAAATACTGCGCAGAAACGGTCCTCGACCTGCACA
>CAZXCO010001059.1:0-2704 GCA_964639095.1 uncultured Solibacteraceae bacterium | reverse complement strand
TTCCGCAATCGGTTGATCGGTCGCATCCTCCAGGCTCCGGTGCCCGGCTTCGAGCATATTGCCGTTGGCAGCATGATCGAAGAGGATCATGCCGACGCGATGATCGCGGCTGGCATCCATGATGTCTACTGCCGCTCGGTGTTGCAGTGCCTCGCGCCGAGCCCCTGCGCCGGTAATTCGCAGACGCTCGCGGTTTCGCTCGCCGTGACCGCCACGCCGCCGCAGTTGACGGTGCTCACGAATCTGCTTTCCATCACCGGGTCAACGGCGAACCCGCAGGCCGGCGCCGGAAGCATCGTCCTGCAGAATACCGGCGGCGGCAACGTCGGGTTCGCTTCCGTAACCTGCGCGGCGGACTGGTGCAAAGTCGCCTCCGTTCCGCAGACGCTGGGCGGCGGCGCCACCGGAACCATCGGTGTCACAGTCGATCCCACCCGTCTGAAGCCGGGCTACTACTACACTCAGGTCACCATCGTGAGTTCGGTGGGAACAACGATCGTTCCCGTGACGTATTTCCTCTCCGCGGATTCGAGCCTGAGTCTCGAACCGTCGGGCGTCCAGCTTTCGATGACGGCCGGAGGCGCGGCCGCGGTTCCCGATCCGGCATTCCTCGTCGGCGTGTCGAGCCCGTCTTCCGTGGCCTGGACCGCGACGGTTCTGCCTGGCGCGCAGTGGCTGAAGCTGGCCTCCGGCGCGGATACCATGACCGGCGCTTCGACGAATACCGCGCCCGGATCGATCGGTTTCGCCATCGATCCGGCAGCGGCTGCCGCTCTCAGCGCGGGCAATTACTACGGCACCATCCGGGTGACGGCGCCCGGGACGGCGGAATCGACGCAGGATTTTCAGGTTGTTCTCAACGTCGCGTCCGTTGACGATACGAAGCCGAACCCATATCCCGCCGGCCTCGTGTTCTTTTCGTCGGGCGGGGCCAGCGTGCCGCCTCTGACGGTGAACGTATTCGCCAGTTCCGCCGACCCCGTGGCCTATCAGGCGTCGGTCCACACAGACGATGGCGGGTCCTGGCTTTCCGTCAGTCCGGGACTGGGCCGCGCCTCGACCACGCCGGGGCAGGCGACTGTCAGCGTCTCGCCGGGCGAGCTGAAGGCCGGCATCTATCAGGGAAGCGTGAGCTACTCGTTCACGAAGTCGGCTGTGCGAACCGTGAGCGTGACGCTGATTGTTCAGGCCGCCGCCGCGCCGGCTTCCACGTCCGGCAGAACCGCTCAGCTTTCCGTCTCTTCGAAGGCGGATGCCGGGGTTTGCACGCCGGCGCATCTCGTCCCGACCCAGACCGGACTGGTGAATAATTTCGCAGCGCCCGCGTCCTGGCCCGCGCCGATCGAGATTCAACTGGTCACCGACTGCGGCTCCAGCGTGAACAACGGCCAGGTTGTGGCGACCTTTTCGAATGGCGATCCGCCTCTGGTGATGAGCCTTGCGGACCCGGCCTCCGGGAAATATTCCGGAACGTGGACGCCGCGCGGCGCTGCCTCGCAGGTCACCATTACGGCGACGGCGACCGCTCCGGGATTCGCGGCCGCGAGCACCCAGATCACGGGCGCGGTCGTGCCCAACGTCGCGCCGGTTCTCGCGCCCGACGGGACCCTGCATATCTTCTCGCCTCAGGTGGGAGCGCCGCTGGCTCCGGGGACGATCGTGCAGATCTACGGCTCGTCGCTCGCGACCGGCACGGTGGCGAATACGACGATTCCGCTGGCGAATACGCTCGCGGGCACGTCGGTCATTATCGGCGGCGTGGAAGCGCCCCTGTTCTTCGTGAGCCCAGGGCAGGTGAACGCGCAGATTCCGTTCGAGCTCGCGCCGGGCCAGCCCTATCAGGTGATTGTGAACAACAATGGCGCGCTCACGACGCCCGCGACCATTCAATCGGCGGAACTCACGCCGGGCGTGGCCGCGCTGCCGGACGGCTTTGTCAACGGACAGCACGCGGCCGACGCCAGTTCGATCACGGAAGCCTCGCCGGCCAAACCGGGTGAATACGTCGTGATTTACCTGGCGGGGATGGGCCCGACGACCGTGCCGGTGGCTTCGGGCGCCGCGGCGCCATCAGACCCGCTGGCGCAGGTTACGGATAACGATAAGGCGTCCGTCACGTTGAATTCGGAGCCGGTTCCGGTGCCCTTTGCGGGATTGACACCGGGCCTTGCGGGGCTGTATCAGATCGATCTGCAGGTCCCCGCGGATACTCCGGACGGCGATCTGACGTTAACGGTGAATCAGCCCGGCGGAGTGGCGACGTCGGTTATTCTGCCGGTGCGGAAATAAAGGGCCGGAAAAAGCCGGTGGCCGGGATGTGATTGTTACCGGCCGCCGGCTATTCCTGCCATCGGATTTTTCCGGGATTGATGGCCGGATCGCGGCCTTTGGTTGGTAGGTTCCCTGTTAACTAAGATCAGTAATAATAGTCATCCTCGCGCAATTCTACCGTTATACTGAAAATTGCATGCGGTAACTAACATAACGTTACGGTTGATGTGTTTTGTGGCGGCAACCGCAATGGCTGTGAGGCGTGGGACGGGAGGTTTACTCCTCACATCAGTATATAAGTGCTGGTCTCTCGTGGAGACGCCACGGCACGCGGAATTCCGGTCTGTCTACGAGGGTCACTTATGCAACGAGTGAACGGACACAGCTTCTACGATCTAGCAGTTAAAATCCATCCGTTGCGAACGATCAAGAA
>CAZXCO010001058.1:0-1675 GCA_964639095.1 uncultured Solibacteraceae bacterium | reverse complement strand
TCATGAGAAGGCGCACAAGGTTGCGCTGTCGCTGGCGGGGATCCGCGACGGCATGAGCGTGCTGGAGGTCGCAACCGGATCGGGCGAGATGTTCGGCCGTCTGGTGCAGCTCAACCCACGAGGCCTGACATGCGGCTTCGATCTTTCGCCCAATATGGCCGCTCGCACACAGCGCCTTGCCCGGCGCCATCTGCCGCGCGCGCGTGCGCATTGCCAGGCTGTCGATGCCTGCAATATGCCCTTCCGCGACGGCAGCTTCGACGCGGTCGTTTGCTGCTACCTTCTCGAACTGATGGGCGGGGACGAGATTCTGCAGGCCCTCGGAGAGATCTATCGCGTGCTGCGTCCCAACGGACGTCTCGCTCTCGTTCTGATCGGCGAGAACGTGCCCGCATTCAATGCCATCTACCGGGTGGCAGGCGGACTGGCGCCCGCGTTCTGGGGCAGGCAGGTGGAGACGGCGATTCCCGAAGCAATCGGGATTTACGACTTCGAAGTCGAGCACGACCGCAAGGTGCAGCAGGGCTTCTATCCGTCTCGCGTCATGATCGCCCGCAAATAGCATTTGGAATCGCAAGTGCTCCGCCCGGTGCGGAGGCCTTATGGCTGAAGAGACGAAAAAGTGCGCGCATCCCGCGTGCGTCTGTGCGGCTGCTCCTGGCAGCGACTATTGCAGTACGTCGTGTCAGGACGCAAAAGATACGACCGAAATCTCGTGTAACTGCGGGCACCCGGGCTGTTCGCTGTAGGCCCCGGAGGTCTGCTGATTTAACGTGCGGCGGCATGCAGATGCAATGCCGCCGCAAACCGAAACCCGCTCCCGCCCCTCCACTCGATCCGATCGACGATTTCGAAACCGCCGAAGTTCTCCACAAATGCCTGTGTGGCAGTAACGGCGGCCATCCGGATCAACGGCGCACCTGCACACGCATGCGGACCGAATCCCAGAGCAAGGTGAGGCGCGCCGCGGCGATCGAAGTCGAGCCGGTCCGGATCCGGAAAGAAAAGAGGATCGTGGTTCGCCGAGGCCAGTTCGAGAATCACGAGATCTCCCTCTGCAATTGCGTGGCGGCCCACTGTTGCCGCGCGTGAGGCGCAACGAAAGACCGATCGCGGAAGCCGGGCGAGCCGCAGAAGCTCGTCGATTGCCTTCGAAATTTTTGCCGGATTCCGGCGCAGGCTCGCGAAAGCGTCCGGCTGGCGCAGCAGGGGAATCCAGGCATTGGCGACGAGACACGCCAGCGTCCGCGACAAAGCCACGAAGGTCGAGGCCGCCATCGGCAGGGCGGAATCGCGAAAGTAGCTCTCGAGCTCCGCATCGGCGGCGGAGGCGCGTGTGTGCAGGTCGTCGTCCATCGGCTCGGCGGCTGAATCGGAGACAATCCGCGCGGCGGCCAGCAGTTGTGCGCGATCGGCCGCGGCCGGTCCTGTTACGACCTCCGCCGCGGTCGCGCACCAGGGCTCGATAAAGTCGGCTACGAGTTCGATGGAATCGCCGGCTGACAGAGAGACGCCTGCGCGCTGCATCTGCCGCTGCCATGCGCTCAGAGCGGGGGAAGAAAACGCGGTACGGATCTGCAGGCGAAGAGCCTCATGCGCGCTACCGGCTTCAGCGGGGACCTTCTGGTTCTCTTTCTGCTTTTCTTTCTTTCGGGCCGAGACCGGCCTGAGAGCG
>CAZXCO010001057.1:0-5991 GCA_964639095.1 uncultured Solibacteraceae bacterium | reverse complement strand
GGACCGCGCTGGGCGTGCAGTGCACTTACTGCCACATGCAGGGTGATTTCGCCAGCGACGAAAATCCGAAGAAGAATATCGCGCGCAATATGCTGCGGATGGCCGCCGACATCAACGCGGAGTTCCCGGACGGGAAGCGCCACGTCACCTGCTACACATGCCATCGCGGCGAAGCGAAACCGCGGATGGAGCCCCCGCCGGCCGGCGCCGCTCCGGCGCGCGGACCGCGGCCCCGCTAGTCCGCGGCCCACCTAGTCAAAGATAGGCCAGTTCGGCGCCGGATCACGCGACGACGATTTCGAGGTCGCGCCCCAGGAACAGGCCGGACTCGATGACACCCGGAATGGCTTTGATGTCCCGCTCGAGAGATTTTCCGATTTCCCGGAACCGTGCATCGACGATGAAGTTTCCGTGCTCGGTGATGATCGGCCCGTCTTTCTTCATCGCCAGCCGCAGCGGGGTCTCGACCGCGCCCAGTCCCGCCAGTCGCCGCTCGACGAAGCGCACGGCTACCGGCAGCACTTCCACGGGTACAGGGGACTTTTCACCGAGGCGCGACACCAGCTTTGAGCTGTCGACCAGAATGAACGTCCGGGGCGATGCGTCGATGAGAATTTTCTCCATGAACATCGCACCGCCGCGGCCCTTGATCAGATTGCGTTCCGGATCGACTTCATCGGCTCCGTCGAAGACCCAGTCCGGCCGGAACTGCAGCAGCGAGCCGACGTGCAGCTCGTTCGCGATGCAGGCGAGAGTCACTTCGGGCGAAGTACAGACCACCCTGACTCGGAGGCCCTCCCGGCGAACGCGTTCCGCGATGGCGGGAATCGCGAGGTACACCGTCGACCCGGAGCCGACCCCGATCACCTGGCCGTCTTCCACATTGGCGGCAATGCGCCGCCCGAGCTCCTCCTTGGCTTCCCGGTTCGAAATCGTATTGGCAAGCGAATGTTCGACAGCGCCGTCCCAGTTCATAACAAATCCGTTTGATACAAATCGTGCAGACGCACAAGCCCGAGGCAGCGATTCCCCTCGATAACCGGAAGAACGGATATCTGCGAAGGCCGGTCTTCCATCAGCCGGAGCGCCTCCTGCAGCGTGGCGGCAGGCGAGACGGTCACGGGGCGGACGGTCATCAGGTCTCTCGCTCTCACATTGCGAATATCGTCGTGCATCTCGAGTGCCCGGCGCAGGTCGCCGTCGGTGATAATCCCTTCGAGTTCGCCGTCCGCGCCCCGCACGCAGGCCGCGCCCAGCGGGCAGCGGTTCATGGCGATGATGACGGACTTCATCGAACTGTCCGGACCGGCCCAGGCCACCTGCTCGCCCGAGTGCATCACCTGTTTCACTGTAACCCGCAGATTGCGGCCGAGCTGTCCCGCCGGATGCACTTGCGCGAAGTCTTCGGGTGTGAGATTCCGCGCCTGACGGATCGCCAGCGCGAGCGCATCTCCCAGCGCTGTCGCCACGGCCGTGCTCGCCGTGGGCGCGAGATTATAGGGATCCGCCTCGGCCCGCACGGAGGCGTCGAGGACGAGATCCATCTCGCGGGCCAGCGCTGACGTCCGGTTTCCGACAATTCCGATCAGCGGAGAGTTCAGCCCCCGCAGCACGGGAATCAGGCGCAGCAGTTCCAGGGTCGTGCCGCTTTTCGAGAAGATGATGCTGGGATCCCCGGGCGCATACACGCCCACATCTCCGTGCAGGGCGTCCACCGGATGAAGAAACACGGCGGGCGTGCCGGTGCTGCACAGGATGGCTGCCAGCTTCTGCGCGACAAATCCGGATTTGCCAAGACCCGTGACGATGACCTTGCCGGCATGTTCCTGAATCAGACGGACGGCGCGGAGGAACTGGTCGTCGAGACGGCGGGCGGCGCACCGGATGGCCTCCGCCTCGGTTTCCATCGACGATCGGCCGGCTGTGAGTAAGTCAGGCGTCATTCGCAGCAGGGTTGAGGAGCGAGAGCCCAAATCGGGGATTCCGGGACGCGGGTCCCGCGAGTCGTCGGTGACATGCGTGGATTTCTTAGTGTACTGAACCCGGGTTCAGAGCTCCCGGGGACGCCGCGCCGGACGCTTTGATCCTGCGCTCCCGCCCCGCCGGACCGGTTTCGCTAAAATTGGAGATTGCCCGCCCCTCAATGAGCGAAAAGCACCAAAAAGTGGTCGCGATCTACCCGGGATCGTTCGATCCGATTACCAGCGGCCACCTCGATGTGATCGAGCGCGGCTCGCGGGTTTGCGACCGGCTGATTGTCTCGATCCTGCGCAACGCTTCGAAATCGCCCTTGTTCAGCGTGGAAGAACGTATGGAGATGCTGACGGAGGTGACGAAATCGTTTCCCAATGTCGAAGTCGATTCGTTCGACGGGCTGCTGGCGCATTATGCGATGAGCAGGGGGGCGCGGGTGATCCTTCGCGGAATCCGCGCCATTTCGGATTACGAATATGAGCTGCAGATGGCGCTGATGAACCGGCGGCTGCAACCTCAACTGGAAACGGTTTTTCTGCTTGCGGGCGAGCAGTTCTCCTTCATCAGTTCGAAGCTGGTGAAGGAGGTCATCAGCCTCGGCGGCAACATTACGGGGCTGGTCCCGCCTACCGTGGAGAAGCGTCTGCGGGAGCGGCTGAATGCCCTGCCGCCGCTCGGTCCGGTAGAACTCGCCAGTTCAAAAAGTTGAAGTAAACGACATGACACCAACCTTGAAAGCAACCATAGCGGATCGTATCTCGTCCATCAGCGTCTCCTCCACGATGAAGGTCATGGCCGACGCCGACAAACTCCGGCGCGAGGGCGTCGATGTTGTCGATTTCAGCGCCGGCGAACCCGATTTTCCGACTCCGGAAAATATCAAACAGGCCGCCATCCGGGCCATCCAGGAAAATTTCAGCAAATACACGCCTGTGGGCGGCACCGTCGAGCTGAAGCAGGCCGCCATCGACCGGCACAAGGCGGAGTACGGCACCGACTACAAGCTCTCCGAGTGCATCATCACGGTGGGGGGCAAACACGTCCTGTTCAATTACACGCAGGCGCTGGTGAATCCGGGTGATGAGGTCATCATTCCCGTTCCCTACTGGGTGACGTACAAGGACATCGTGAATTACGCGGGCGGCAAGTGCGTCTTCGTGGAGACCGACGAGAAGGAAGGGTTCCGCCTCACTGCCGCGAGCATCGAGCGGCACATCACGCCGCGCACCCGCATGGTGATCATCAACTCGCCGAGCAATCCCGCGGGCGCGGTGCTGGAAAATTCGGAGTTCGAGAAGCTTTATCACCTCACGTCGAAGCAGGGGATTTATCTGCTTACGGACGAGTGCTACTCGCATTTCCTTTATGACAGCCGCCCGTACTCGGTGGCGTCGATCCCGGGATCGAAATCGACCGTGTTGATTGCGGGCACGGTTTCGAAGACCTACGCGATGACGGGCTGGCGGATCGGGTACGGACTCGCGCCGGAGCCGGTCATCGGCGCGATGATGAAGCTGCAAAGCCATTCGACCTCGAATCCGACGTCCATCTCCCAGAAGGCAGCGGTGGAAGCCCTGCGCGGGTCGCAGGATTCGGTGCCGCAGATGCTGGCCGAATACCGCCGGAGGCGCGATTTTGTGGTGCCGCGGCTGCGGCAGATTCCGGGCATCGAATGCTCGATGCCGGCGGGCGCGTTTTACGCCTACCCGAATATCCGCGGCGCTCTGGACCGCGGCGGCATGAAGACGCCGCTCGAATTCGCGGACCGGCTGCTCAAGGAGGCCAACGTGGCGGTGGTTCCCGGCGAGGCCTTCGGTACAACCGATCACGTGCGAATGTCCTACGCGACTTCCATGAAGGAACTCGAAAGAGGGCTCGACCGCATCCACAAATTTGTGGATAATCTGGGCTGATGAGCACGCCGCGGCGGTTGTCTTCCACTGTCTACGAGAAGGTGTGGGGCACGCCGCGTACCGAGCCGTGGTATCGGAATCCGCAAGGCCGCGATGTCGGGGAAATCTGGTTTTCGGCTTCGGATTCCGTGCCGCTTCTGGTAAAACTCCTGTTTACCAGCGACAATCTCTCCGTGCAGGTCCACCCGAACGATACCTATGCAGAAAAGCATCACGGCTGTCGCGGGAAGACGGAGATGTGGCATATTCTGCGCGCCGATCCGGGGGCGAAGATCGCCCTTGGGCTGCGCGAACGCGCGACGGCGGAGCGTTTGCGGGAGGCCGCGCTGACCGGGGAAATCATGGATCTGCTGAACTGGATTCCGGTGCAGCCTGGCGAGACCTTCTTTGTGCCCGCCGGAACGATCCATGCGCTCGGCGGCGGGCTGGCGCTGTGCGAGGTGCAGCAATACTCGGACGTCACCTACCGGCTCTACGATTACGGACGGCCGCGGGAACTTCATCTCGATCACGGGGTCGCCGTTTCGAGCCTGGAGCCCTTCTCTTCGTGCCAGGAAGTCGGTTTGCCCGTCGAGTGTCCGTATTTTCGAACCGATGTATTCAGCGTGAAGGGGTCTTTGCAGCAGACGCCGCTTCGCGATTCGCTCTACGTGCCGCTTGAAGGAAGCGGTTTCATCGCCGGCGAGCCCTTTACGGCCGGCGAGGCGTGGGAAGCACCGGCAAACACCGAACCGTTCGAGATCCGAAGCGACAGCGCCCGTTTTCTCGTCACCTCGTCACTTTGACTGTCACAGTTCCGGAGTCTTTTTCTTCGCCGTTCGACCCCAGCGCCGTGATGCGGTAGGTGGTGGTCTTCCGCGGACGATCGGTGAGGCAGTTGGTTGTGCGGTCGAGCTTGCCCGGCGTTGCCTCGACCGAGGCCGCGTTCTGCAGTTTGAAGCAGACTCTCACACGGGCGCCCCTTTTGACTCGGGTGGAGCTCGCCCGAAGGTCTGAAATGCGGGGCTGCGGCGGACCCACCCGGACCTCCACGGATTGCCTCGCCGCCGTTGCGGCGCCGCTGGCCCCGAATGCAGTCAGCGTGTAGGTGGTTGTCTTTACCGGAGCGATATCGATACAACGCTGGGACGCGGGCAGGACATCCTCCACCGGTGGCGCCAGTTCGAGCCGCGTCGCGTTCTCAACCCCGTAGCAAAGCTTGCCATGGATGCCCGCAGGCAGAAACGACGGATCTGCTTTGAACTCCGTGATCTTCGGGTGCGGGGCGGTGTGCTGCCCGTAACCGAAGGCCGCGAACAGTGCCGCTCCTGCGGCGACGGCGCAAGCGAGGCTCCGAACCATACGTTCCGTGTTGCACTTGAAAGTCCAGTTATTTCGCCGGGACGGTTGCGGGGGCGCCTTTGTCCTTTACGAAGAACACGAGAAACTTCGCCGGTTTCGTTTTACTGGCGTTGCGGGAGACCGTATGCACATCCGAGGGAGATTCGTAGAAGGTCTGACCCGGCCCGAGCGTGACTTCCCGGCCTCCTTTCACCTGCATCACGACTGAGCCTTCGAGCACGTAGACAAACGTATTGGCGTTATGCCGGTGGGTTGCGGATGACGCGCCGGGCGCATACTCCACGGTCAGCATCGAACCCTCTTTGCCGGCGATTCCGGCCAGTTCTTTCGTCAGGAGCGGAGTGACCTTCGCGTCTTCGGCAAACACAGCGGCCGCTGCGAGGCACAGGAGAATGGCTGCGCGGATCATGATCTGGCTCCCTTCGCGACTCTTGCCGCATAAGCGACTTCCGGGACGTGATCGACGGAAACGAGCGTGATCGCTTCCGCCCGTGCGAGAGCCGCGCGCTCGCGGCTGCTGAAGAAAGGCGTTTCGTGCCAGGCATTGAGGGCATAGCGGCGCGGCTCGGTCTCGCCCGCGGCCCGCGCATCCTTCGTGTGCATATCGATGCACCAGCCGTTGGTCTGCGAAGCGCGCATTTTGACCAGTTCGAGCAGCGAATGCCCGACCCTCGAAGACTCTCGGATCGACTTCTCGCGCGCGAGCATTGTCTGATACGCGTCAGGAGCAGCCGTCCGGAATTCCAGTCGTGCTTGCATGAAG
>CAZXCO010001056.1:0-4653 GCA_964639095.1 uncultured Solibacteraceae bacterium | reverse complement strand
AACCACGTCGCCCGCGCGGCCGAGCGCCTCCACCTGCCTCTCGAAAACACTTCCGTATCCAAAGTCGTTTGCGATCGCCGTCAGGATGGAAGAATTAGTGGTGAGCGCGGCTGCGGCCAGCGCCTGGCGCGGAAAATCCTTCGAGAGCACGCTGACCAGTTCCCCGGCAATGTGCTGCGCATCCGCCGCGCTCCCGCCGTTGCCGCACAGCAGCAGTTTCCCGCCCGCAGTCAGACTGGTCACGATCTCGCCGGCGGCGGCCAGAACCGCCGCCTCGCATTCCGACGCCATCCGTTGCCGCGTCGCGATGCTCTCCGCGATGTGGCTGCGGAAAATCCTCGCGCCTTCTCCCTCGTCGTTGAGTTTCATCACAACCTCCGCCGCCTCCTTCAGATCGCTGACCACGAAGTCTGCGCGCGTTGAATTTTTCCGGAGTTCCTCCTCGCCGTATCCGGTCAGGACCAGAATCGTAGTCCCCCCGAGCCTTCGCCCGAGGTCCACATCGCAGGCCTTGTCCCCGATGAAGACACAGCGCGCCGGGTCGAAACCCCAGTCGGCCGCGGCCTGCAGCACCAGTCCAGATTCCGGTTTGCGGCAATCACATCTCTCCTCTGGCGTATGCGGGCAAACATAGATGCCGTCAATTGCCGCACCTTCCCGCGCCAGCAGATCCAGCATCCGCTCATGGATCGCATCCACAGTGCGTCGTGTGAAGTAGCCGCGGTTCACGCCGGACTGGTTTGTCACGATCAGCCGCCCCCACCCCAGCTCCTCGATCCGGCGCAATCCTTCCGCCGCGTTTTGAATCAACTCGACGCCAGCGGGATCGGCCAGATAGTTCTTCTCCACGATCACCGTGCCATCGCGATCCAGAATTGCAAATCGCCCGGCACGGCTGCGCCCCTCCTTCCGCAAGCTCACTGCTCCGGCCGCCTCGCGATCGCAATGATCGAACTGGGCTCCCACGGCAGCGCCCCGTCAATCTTCCGCCAGAGCCAGACGAGCCGGTCGAAAACGCGCAGCGAGAAACGCGACAGCGTCCTGGCTTTGCGGATCTGCCCTGTGAACCTCCACGCCGGCATCGAGACCCGGTTGAACTTCAGAATGTCCTCCACCTGATATCCCATCCGCGTCATCAACTCGCGGAGACCCGCGGGGGTATAGCGCCGGTAGTGGCCGATTTCCTTGTCCACCGTTCCATATGCGCTCGGATCGTTCGGCACCAGCAGGATCAGTCTGCCGCCGGGCACAAGCAGCGTCCGGATCAGCCGGAGCGTCGCCGCGTCGTCCTCGATATGCTCCAGCACATTGAGGCAGATCACGGTATCCACCTGCCGGCCGAATGCCTCGAAATCTTCCGGCCGGGTCGCGTCCAGTTTGCGCACACAAACCGCCGGCCGGTGCCGGAACATTTTACGGAGATGATCGGTATATTCGCTGTTGACGTCGGTCGCCGCGTAAAACGTCCGGTGGGGCGACAGATGCCGGCTCATATTCCCCATTCCGGCCCCGATTTCGACTACCGTGCGCCCGGTATAAGGCAGAATCGTGTCCGCCATCCAGCGGTTGAACTTTGGCGCAAATGAAAGAGCATCCAGCGTCGAATGCCCGGCGTCGGTATAAAGCCGGCTGGTGAACCGGGACCGCAGAATCACCCAGAGCGCCTCGATCGCGTCTTTGGCGCCGATTTTCTTGCCTTCTTCGTAGGTGCGGCCGTGATAGCTGATCGGGGTCTCGTAAATTCGCGCTTTCCGGCGCGCGAATTTGACCGTCAATTCCGGCTCGATGCCAAATCGGTCGCTTTGAATCGGAATCGACTGCGCGAACGATGTGCGAAAGGCCTTGTAGCAGGTCTCCATGTCGGTGAGATTCAGATCCGACACGATATTGCACAGCGTCGTCAGGATCCGATTCGCCATCGAGTGCCAGTAGTAGAGAACGCGCCGCTCGCCGGCCGCCATGAAACGCGAACCATAGACTACGTCCGCTTCTCCCCGGAGCAGCGGCCCCAGAAGCTTGCCGTACTCTGCGGGGTCGTATTCGAGGTCAGCGTCCTGAATGATGCTGTACTGCCCCCGCGCGGCCTCGATGGCCCTCCGGATCGCGGCCCCCTTCCCGCAGTTCTTCTCCTGCCGGATCAGACGGACCTGCTTCCCTGGACACGAAGCCATGAAGGCTTCCACTACAGCCACGGAATCATCTGTCGAGCAGTCGTCCACCACGACGATCTCCCGATCCAGACCTTCGGGCAGCGGAGCCGCGGCAACACGCGCCAGAAGTTCGCCGATGAACTCTTCCTCGTTGTACACCGGTATGAGGACCGAGACCGATTCAGCGTTCATCCCGTTCTGTCATTCTTTGTATAGTAGCGCCGGTTCCGCTCATTCTTGTAATAGACTCAGATGAGGCTGCGATATAAGAAGAGGAAAGAGGAACAATGAAGAAAATCATTCTACTAGCTGTTACATCCGTAGTGGGTCTTTATGCGCAGGGCAGAGGCGGTCCGGTTTCCATGAGCGCCGATTTGAATCAGAAGTACGAGGCGATCAAGAACAATATCACGAAAGCTGCCGAGGCCATGCCCGAGGAGGGGTACGCCTTCAAGCCGGAGAGTGCAGAGCGCAGCTTTGGCGGTTGGGTCGCTCACGTTGCCGATTCCAATGCCGGCGGATGCTCCGGGCTCATCGGTACGCGCAAGAACATCGGCGCGGCGTCGAAGACTTCCAAAGCGGACCTTATCGCGGCGCTGAAAGAATCGTTCGATATCTGCGATGCAGTCTATTCTGGAACCAACGAGTCCAACCTGAATGACAAGGTAGCAAGTTTTGGCGGACAAGTACCCCGCGCCTCGGCCCTCTATGGGACCATCATCCACGACAACGAGTGCTACGGCAACATGGCCGTTTATCTGCGCCTGAAGAACATCGTGCCGCCTTCCACCGAAGCCATGCAGAACAGAGGCCGCGGCAGAGGAAGAGGACGGCAGTAGCCCGTTGCGGATTCAGCGCTTCTCTTTATAGCTTTTTACGAAACGACCCGAGGCTCCGGCGCTAATTTTCCTGCCGGGGCCTCGGTGTCTTTGCAGGCGCCATTTCCACCCGCACCGCCACCATGTTGAGGCGCGCATCGCGCATCGCATCCACTGTAACGTTCTCGTCGCGTTGAAAATCCGCCGCTTTGGCGGGTTCGCCGTCCCGGATGAATTTCGTTGAACCCGTGACGTACATCCTCATCGTCTGCCCGTCATCCACTTCGAGCAGAAGAAACTTTTTGTCCACGGCCTTCAATTTCCCGGTGAAGGTTGCCACGGCGGCCGAACTGGCCTTTTGCGGCTTCGGTTCCGGCCGCTGCCCCGGCGTTCGCTGAAAGAGCAGCAAAGCCGCCAGCACCAGACAGTTCATCAGCACGTCTGTATGGTAACGCGCCCGCAGCCGGAGGCGGGTCCGCCCCTGCCGCTCTTTCGTTCGCTCGGCGCCCTAAAGTCTTCCGGCGCGTACGCCGATAGTTCGCTCATGGAATGTCCAAAATGCAGATCGACGTTGCTCATGATCCGGCAGAAAACCGGTATTGAGCGCCTTCGGTGCCTCTTCACCGGGCTGCGCCAGTACCGTTGCCGGGACTGCGACCACAGGTTCCGCGCCCCGGATCGCCGCCGGCATCGTCGCGATGACCTGCCTGCTGCCGCAGCCGCCTCCCGCCCGCCGCTATTCTGACCACCCGGCACGGTAGCGTACCCTGAGACTTCATGCAGACCGTCCTGCTGATTCTCGGAACACGTCCCGAAGCCATCAAGCTTGCGCCCCTCATTCTTCACCTGAAGTCGCGCCCGTCGGAATTTCGCACGGTGGTTTGCGTTACGGCCCAGCATCGCGGCATGCTTGACCAGGTCCTTGCGGTCTTCTGCATCCGGCCGGATTACGATCTCGATCTCATGCTGCCGGGCCAGACTCTTTTCCAGTCAACATCGCGAATTCTCGCCGGGCTGGAGCCGGTCTTTACAGAAGTCCGTCCCGACGTTGTGATCGTTCAGGGTGACACCACGACCACCTTTTGTGGCGCACTCGCCGGGTTCTACAGCAACGTTCCCGTGGGCCATGTGGAAGCCGGACTCCGCACCGGCGATCCGCGCCAGCCTTTCCCCGAAGAGATCAACCGCGTGCTCGCCTCCCGGGTGGCCTCGCTGCACTTCGCCGCGACCGAATGGGCCGCCGGCAATCTTCGCCGGGAGGGCATTCCGCCCGACTCGATCTTTGTCACCGGAAACACCGGAATTGACGCGGTCCTCTACGTCCGGGACGAACTCGAACGCGGCGCGCTGTCCGCGCCTGCCTCTCCCTCGCTGGATCCGGCATACAGGAACATCGTGGTAACCGCGCATCGCCGCGAGAGTTTCGGCCCCGGTTTCGACCGCATCTGCGCCGCCCTCGCACGGCTCGCGCAGAGGGACGACGTCCGCATCGTCTATCCCGTTCACCCGAATCCGAATGTGCAGAGCGCCGTAAACCGTCATCTTCGCGGCTGCCCGAACGTTCTGTTGACAGAGCCACTCGACTATGTCAGCTTCGTCGACCTGATGCGGCGCGCCTTCATCCTTGTGACTGATTCCGGCGGCATTCAGGAGGAAGGGCCTTCGCTCGGCAAGCCTGTCCTGGT
>CAZXCO010001055.1:0-3864 GCA_964639095.1 uncultured Solibacteraceae bacterium | reverse complement strand
GCCGCGCCGACAACGGCCAGACCGCCATGCATGCCGCGGCCCTGAAAGGCTGGACCGCAACGGTGAAATTCCTGGCCGAAAACGGCGCGCAGCTCGAACCGAAGGATAAACAGGGCAAGACTCCGCTGGATTATGCGAGCGGGAACTATCGCGTACGGCGCGGCGTCGGCGGCGGCTCCGTAGCCATCACACCTTATCCCGAAACGGTGAACATGATCAAGGAATTGATCGCGAAATCCGTTGCGGCGAAGTAGGTCCGGGACTCAAAAACCCGCAAGGCGGTTCAGCACGTAATCCACGATCGTCAGCAGAATCGACCCGAGTACAGCCGGCAGACATCCGTTGACGCGAAATCCCGGAACCAGCGCGGAAGCCAGCTTCAACATCAGCCCGTTGATCAGGAAATAAACCAGCCCGAGCGTCAGCAGAATAAACGGCAGCAGGACGATCTTCAGGATCAGTCCGACAGTCGCGCTCACGACCCCGATCACCAGCGCCGCGATCATCGCCGCGCCGAAGCCTTCCACCTGAATCCCCGGCAGAATCGCGGCCACGACCAGCAGGGCGACGCCGCTCAGAATCCAGTGGATAAGCCAGTAGCGCATAGCACCTCAATTCGTTTCGCGTTCGAACGCGGCGAAGCGGTCTTCGAGATCCGCCTCCAGCCGCGCTTTGTCATTCTTTTCCAGATACGCGCGGCAGGCCGTGATCTTCCGCCCGGCGGCGCATGGCGCGGCGGCAACCCTGTAGTTCCGGTCCTTCCAATAACTCGCGCCGGGAGCAAAAGAGTATTCGAGGCTGTTCCGCACCATTTCTCTGAGATCCGAATACGTCAGATTGTATGTCAGCACGGCGCGCTCGAACTCCTGTGTCAGCGACGATCGCGATACGCCCTCATCGTCGGTGGAGAGAACCACGGGAACGCCGTGCCGGCGATAGACGGGGAACGGATGCCGGTCGCCCGCGACGCCGAGGATTACGTCATTGCTCGTGAGGTTGATTTCAACCGCGATGTGGCGGTCGCGCATTTCCCGGAGCAGGCCGGCGGGATCCCGCTCGTACATCAGATCGACGCCGTGTCCGATTCTCTCGGCGCGCCCGATCTCCACCGCCTCCCGGATATGAAACCGCAGGCCTTCAGGCGGGACGAGACCAGGCGCCAGTTCCCCAGCGTGCAGCGTCACGTGCACATTCGGATAAATACTCTTCGCATAATTCACCATCTGCATGTGGAGGTGGTAGTCGTGCATCGAGTTGTATCCATCCTCGGCCTGCACGAAATTCACCGCCACCACTCTGGGGTCGGAGGCCGCCAGCGCGAAACCGCCCATCACCTCCGCGAAAACCTGTTCCTTCGGGAACTCCCGCAAAACCTGAAAGACGTAGCGGACCTCGAGACGGCACGCCGCCGAGTCCGGATGCTGTGCGCAGCCCAGCTTCGTCATCCGGGTCTGTTCCATCTGGTCCACGCGCGCACGGGCATCGGCAACCAGTTTCGGAAGTCCCGCCGCTTCGAGCTTTTTGCGCGTGGCGTCGAAATCGGCGGTGAGCCCGACGGTCGCGCCCAGGTTCGCGATCGGGCCGCCCCCGGAGAGCGCCATGAATTCGACATACGATTCGTTCTGATCGGCGGCGCGTTGCGCCACTTCCGCGAGGAGATTGCTGCTGCCCACGGCGCCAAATTTATCGAAGGTTGCGAAAAAATGATCGTGCCCCGACTCGCGCCCCGCGACGAAGTTCCGCATGGAAAAACTGTCGATCAACGCATTACGAAGCGCATTGTCGGTCCGGACTGCGGCTGCCTCCGCCTGGCCCGCCGAGCAGGCTGTGGCCTGCGCGGGCCGGGACACGAGAGCCAGTTCCGCCTTGTCGATGCAAAGATGCTCTTCAATGGCCTCCTCCAGAAAACTTTCGGCGTAAATCGCGCCCGACAGATGATTATGCAGGTCTGCTCCCTTGGGCATTTTGTAGAGAAAAGCGTGGAGTTCGAGCGGATTTTTTCGCAGTTGCGCAAACCGGCTCTCCATTCCGGCGACCGGCGCCGCGGATTTTACCGGACCTGCCGCGAGGGCGCTGGCAGTGAGAACAAAAAGGACGGCAATGCCGCGTAAGAGCATTCGTCTATCATCGCAGGACTACGCGAAGAGACTTCGGCCTTCCGGCGCGACAGAGGATGACTATGTCATCGGAGATGCTGAGCTGGTCACGGAAAGTGTTTCGGGATCGAAGCCGAGCGCGCGGAATCGCGTAGAGAGGTCCTCTACCCAGGCGGCTGGTGTCCGGTGGTCCGGCAGTGGGATGTGCCTCGCTGCGCCACAATGCATCGCTGAGTTTGGTGCGCAGATGCCATGCCATGACGCGATCGACGCACAGTTTGCGACCGCTGATCCGATGGTAGTGGCGCATTGTGGCGTCGAGCAACTCAACGCCCGGACCGGTTCCGGGAAAGGTACGCAGGTCGTACTCCGGGTCGGCGGCTGTGACAGTCTCAAAGTCGACTACAAGCCGAAGTTCACCGTGATCCCATACCTGATTGTCGCCATGCACAAGCACGGCCGGATGGGGCGGCGCCAGGATCTCATCGGCCCACTCGCACCAGCGCATGACGGTGCGACGCTGGTCCGGCCGAATCCACTTCCCCAACCGGTCGCGCAGCGTTGTCGTTGAGGCCGGCAGCAGCGCAGCGGGAAGTTCGCCGATGGCGGCCTCAACGCGCGCGCGTGTTGCTCGCCGGTGCAGAATCGCGAGAAACCGCGCGAGTTGCCGGCCGGCGTCTTCCCGGTCGATCGAGTTGACGACATCGAACAGAGCCGCCCCTGGCACGAGCCTGGTGACCATGAGCAGTGGATCATGGCTGCTCGCAACAACCTCCGGCAGGAATGGGAATCCGGGTTCATCCGCTAATGCCGCCAGGACGCCGATCTCATGCGCCACACGACCGGCCGCGGGCTGCGACCACGCGAACTTGACCACGCGAACTTTACGACAAACTGCCCACCGACAACCGCGCTCGATGACCACCACAGCGGGTCGCCCTTGCCGACCAGCCTGGGAACAACGATCGTGCACTCGCTCAGTTCCGGTGCGACGACGCGCAGCGCGTCGGCGATGCTCGCAGGAGAGCAGTCAGCCAGCCATTTCACGTCAGCTACCCGAAAGACGTTCTGCCGTTTTCAAGTTAAAAGCTCCTGTCCGCAACGCGACTCGCGGATCAATCTGTCCGCGGGCCCTGCTAGCAGGCCGCGGCGTGCGAATCGTCGGCGTGATAAGAACTGCGCACCAGCGGTCCGGCCTCCACGTGCGCAAAGCCCATTTCCGCGCCGGCCCGTCGGTAATCGTCGAACTCGGCAGGTGGAATGTAGCGCACGATTGGCAGGTGCTTCGGCGAGGGCCGGAGATACTGGCCCAGAGTCAGGATGTCGACTCCATGGCTGCGCAGATCGCGCATCACCTGCAGGACTTCCGCCTCCGTTTCGCCCAGCCCGAGCATCAGCCCCGACTTGACGGGTGTTTCCGGCCGCAGTTCCTTCGCGTACCGCAGCATTTCGAGCGAGCGCTCGTAACGCGCGCCGAGCCGGACCTGCCGGTAAAGACGCGGAACCGTCTCGGTGTTGTGATTCAGCACGTCCGGACGGGCGTCCATGACGATCTTCATGGCCGGGTGGCTGCCCTGGAAATCCGGCACCAGCACCTCGACTTTGCAGCCGGGCACGCGCTCGCGAATGGCCTCGATGGTGAGTTGAAACAACTCGGCGCCACCGTCCTTGCGGTCGTCGCGGTTGACGCTGGTCACCACCGCATAGCGCAGGCCCATGACGGCGACAGCCTCCGCAACACGCTTCGGTTCGTCGTAGTCGACGGGAA
>CAZXCO010001054.1:0-1933 GCA_964639095.1 uncultured Solibacteraceae bacterium | reverse complement strand
GACGTCGGCCGCCAGGAAGACGTCGAACGGCGCCCCGTTTTCGATCTGCTGCGCGAGCTGGGCCGTGGCGCCAAGGCTCGGGACTACACGGATTCCGCCGCTGTGCTCGAACGCAGAGGAGAGATCCGAAAGCACTTTGGCGAGATTGGCGGCCGCGGCGACATGAAGCTCCGGGCGGGGCGCGGGGATTGCAGGGACCGCGAGCAGGAGAACCAGGAGCGATTTCAGGATTCTACTCACTCTGCCTCAAGTTTAGCGGCGCCGCTTCCGGCCGCGCCGCCTGTGCGAAACCGGCGCCGCCGCCGCTTCCGGCGTGGCTTCGATATCCTTGCCCATCTTGCTCAGAATCCGGTCCCTGACCCAGTGCGGATCCCACCATTCCACCGGATTGATCTGAACGCCATCGATCAGCATGGTGAAGTGGAGATGGTCCCCTCCGGCGAGCCCGGTTGACCCGGTCTTTCCGATGATCTGGCCTTTCTTGACCATATCGCCTTTCTTGACCAGAAATTCGCTGAGATGGCCGTAAACGGACTGCAGGCCGTATCCGTGATCGATCACGATGCAGTTCCCGTAAATCCCGAGATCCTGCGCCCAGATCACCTTGCCGTCGTTAGAAGCCGGAATGGGCGAGTGCGCCACTTTGGCGAGATCGAAGCCGAGATGCGTCTGCTCGTCCACCTTCTTTCCCTGCCAGGTGTAAGTACGGTCGTCGGCGAAACGGGATTCGACGGTCGAGTCGACCATCGGAAGAAACGCGCCCGTCCACAGGAAGCGGGGCTCGGTCTGGAAGCGAAGGTCGGCGAGCGTCTTGTTGTTCTGCTTGCGCATCACGCTGTTGATGTAGACGAAGCGCTGCACCAGGTCGCCGGGAATCTTGTGCTGCGTGTCGATCTGGTTCACGATGCGATCGATATTCATCGTTTCCAGCCGGATCGTGCTCGCCCGGAATTTCTTCGGAAACACTTTGTACCAGAAGCTGGTCTTCGCGACCGCGCCGGACGGGTTACTCGCATAGACCGAAACCGGCGTATCCACGGGCAACTGCCAGGAGAACGCGAACAGGCTGAAGTACTGGCCGGGATGATCCGGCAGCGGAAAGCTGCGGAAGGTGCGATCGCCCACCTGGACCCCGGCCTCCGTCCACGCGCCGGAAGGCGTGAATGTGGCCATTTCGGAGCCGCCCTGATTGATATAGTGCTGCACGCCGTCGGCCACCACATGGGGCGGCGTGGTCATGACGTTCACGTCGAAGGATTTCGAATCGGTCCTCCGGCGCAGGTCGTTGGCGACGGCGGTTGCGATGATGCGCGCTTTGCCGTCGTGCAGCGCGGGCGCCGATTGCTTGCCCAGATTGACGGTGAAATCTTCCGCAGGCCCCGGCTTGACCGCGGGCGTCTGCGAATAAGATTTGCCGTCCTGCTCCACCGTGACGGTAAAGGAGCGGACCCCGTGCGGGTTCACCACCTTGAAATGGACCGGCGTCGCAAAGCCGATGACCTGCACGGCCGGGTTCTGGTTGATCACCGTTTCGATGGAAGAAACCAGAATGTAGGCCGGGATGCCGACGATCAGCAGGCCGAGAAGAACAAACAGGGTCGTTTTCATTTTGAGCTATATCCAGGTGTGGAGATCCGCCGCGGCAGCGTTTAACCTTTCGTCCAGCGGCCGATCCAGTCGAGAAAGGTCTTGTACCAGTAGGCGCTGTTCTGCGGCTTCAGGACCCAGTGGCCTTCGTCAGGGAAGATGAGAAGTTCCGACGGCACTTTGCGCATCTGGAGCGAAGTATAAAGTTCCAGACCCTGCGTATAGGGGATCCGGAAATCCAGTTCGCCGTGAACGACCAGCGTGGGGGTCTGAAACTCCTTTACGAACTGGCTCGGAGACCATTTGTTATACACATCGGGATTGTCCCAGGGCATGCCGCCGAACT